>JAIYCN010000229.1 GCA_027487995.1 Rubrivivax sp.
GCCCGGTGCTCGTCGCGCTGCCCTTCAAGCTGATGCTGTTTGTACTGGCCGACGGCTGGAACCTGCTGTTGGGTTCCTTGGCGGCCAGCTTTGCCACCAAGTGAGACCTCCATGGACGCTCAACAAGTCTTCACCTTTTCGCAGCAGGGCCTGTGGATGCTGCTCTTGATCAGCGCGCCCATCCTGCTGACCGTGCTGGCCCTGGGCCTGGTCGTCAGTGTGTTTCAGGCGGCCACGCAGATCAACGAAGCCACGCTGTCCTTCGTCCCCAAGATCCTGGGCGCGGTGGCCGTGATCGCCATGACCGGCCCCTGGATGATCACCACCTTGGTGGAATTCCTTCAGCGCACCTTGCAGTCGATACCGAACGCGGTGGGCTGAAACCGCCGAGGTGGCCCGCCAATCCCCATGATCGCCTTCACCGAAGCGCAGATCCTGGCCTGGGTCACTCCGATCCTGTGGCCCTTCATCCGAATCCTGGCCCTGTTGTCGGCCATGCCGGTGCTGGGCCAGCGCACGGTGCCCGCACGCGTGCGCGTGGGCTTGGCGTTCGTGGTGGCGCTGTGCGCCCAGGCCACCCTGCCGCCGCAGACGGCCGCTGAAGGTATTCCGCTGGACTCGATGACTGGTCTGGCCATGGTGGCACAGCAGGTCTTCATTGGCTTGGCGTTGGGCTTTGCCGTGCGGGTCATCTTCGCGGCTGTTGAATTCGCCGGCGAACTGGTGGGCCTGCAGATGGGATTGAACTTCGCCGGTTTCTTCGACCCCTCCACCGCCACCCAAACCACCGCCACGGCCCGCTTTTTCGGAACCCTGGTGGGTTGGTTGTTCGTCATCGCCAACGGTCATCTGCTGGTGATGATGGCCGCCGTTCAGAGTTTCTCGGTGTTCCCCGTGAGTCCCGAGCCGATGAGCTTCCTCTTCAAGATAGATCCCCTGACCTGGGGCACGGAGATGTTCCGCCTGGGCTTGTGGATCGCCCTGCCCCTGGTGAGCATGCTGCTCTTCGTCAACCTCGTGCTGGGCATCATCTCGCGCGTGGCGGCTCAGATGAACATCTTTGCCATCGGGTTCCCGATCACCTTGGGTGTCGGGTTGGTGGGTCTGCTGCTCACGCTGCCGCTGATGCAGACCCCCTTCATGCACGCGCTCGAGGTGATGCTCAGGCGCTTTGGTTGAAGATCAATGAGGCCTATGAACTACTTGGTCCCGACTGAGAACCAGCGCAACTCGACGTAGTTGTCGGCCTTGTGCGCCGCCGTCACGTTGGCCCGCACGGCCCAGGGAATGACTTGTCGGTGCAGGGGGATCACCACCACCTCGTCGCGGTAGGCCTTGAGCGCGGCCTTCACCAGCGCCTCGCGTTTGACCGGGTCGCCCTCCACGCTGGATTTGGCAGCCAGTTCGTCGGCCTTGTCGTTGCGCACATTGCCGTAGTTGTAGGCGCCAATGCCACCGGCCCCGCGGTTGCGGTACAGCGGGGTCATGGAGGTTTCCGCGTCCGTGATCGCCCCGCCCCAGCCCAGCATGTAGGCGCTGGTGTCCATCTTCTCGATCTTGGGGAAGTAGGTGGTGCGCGGCATGGCGTTCACTCGAACCTTGAGCTTGAGCTGCGCCCACATCCCCGCCAACGCGATGCAGATTTCCTCGTCGTTCACATAGCGGTTGTTGGGGCAATCGAGGGTGAACTCGAAGCCTTCGGCATAGCCAGCTTCGGCCAACAGGGCACGCGCAGCCTTCAGGTCGTAGGGCAGGCGTGACTCCAGGGATGCGTCGTTGTAGGCACCCAAAGGCGATGGTGTCAGCGCGCCCGAGGGAATGCTCAGCCCGTTCATCAGCTTGGTGCGAATGGTCTCGATGTCGATAGCCTGGTACATCGCGCGCCGCACCCGCAGGTCCTTGAAGGGGTTCTTGCCCTTGATGCTGCTGTAGAGCAATTCGTCACGCGCCTGGTCCAGGCCGATGAAGACAATCCGGTTCTCCTGCCCATCAATCACCTTCACACCCGACGTGTTGCGCAGGCGGGTGATGTCACGCGGGGCCGGGTCGTGCACGAAATCCAGTTCGCCGCTGACCAAGGCGGCCAAGCGCGTGGCGTCGTTGGCAATCGGCGTGAACACCGACTCCTGCACATTGCCCTCAAACGTGCCCCACCAGTTCGGGTTGCGCTTGTGCACGGTGCGCACACCGGGCTGGCGCACGGTGAGCATGAAGGGCCCCGTGCCATTGGCACTCATCGACGCGTGGCTTTCCTCGCGGTTCTTGAAGTCCAGCGGGCGGGTGACCTTGTGCTTCTCGCTCCACACCTTGCTCATGATGGGCAGGGACTCGATGTGCTGCAGAAAGATGGGGTTTACGTTCTTGAGGCGGAACTCGACCGTCTGGTCGTCCACCTTCACCGGCTCGCCACACGCCAATGCATAGGCATTGAGCTGTGATGTGGGCGCCTGTGCACGCTTGATGGAGAACACCACATCATCGGCATTGAAGGGCGTGCCGTCGTGGAACTTCACGCCGGAACGCAACTTGAAACGCCACAGCGTGGGGTTCACCTGCTGCCAACTGACCGCCAGCCCGGGCATCAACTGCAACTGCCGGTCTCGCGACAGCAGCCGCTCGTAGACCTGGGCGTTCATGATGTTGGTCATGAGCTCGTTCTGCGAATGCGGGTCCATGGTCAGCGGGTCGCCGCTGCTGGACCAGCGCAGGGTCTGCGCCTGCGCCGGCTGCACCGCCGCTACCCAGCCCGCGGCCGTCAGCGCCAAGGCGGCCAGCACCGCCGCGAAGGGAGTCCTTGAATTCATGCGTGAACGCTCCATCTTTTGTTCTGGATCAAGGTTCGATCAGGCCTGGGCCGGGTAGCCTTCTTCCTCAAGGGCCTTGCGCAGGGCC
>JAIYCN010000372.1 GCA_027487995.1 Rubrivivax sp.
CACGCCGATGCCCGGCGTGCAGCAGGTGGTCGACAACGATATCCGTTCGGCGGAGGATCTGAATACCCAGATCAAGGTCATCGAGAGCGCCACCCTGATCCGGCGCGTGGCCGAGCGACTCAAGGGCGAGGATTTGAAGACGTTCATGGCCCCCTACGAAAAGGAGGGCAAGGACGCGACGTTCCTGCTGGAAACCATCAGCAAGAACCGGAAGGTGATCCCGCAGCGCCTCACGCTGGTCGTGACCGTGGCCTACCAGCATCCGGACCGCACGATGGCGGCGAAGGTCGCGAATCTCTTCGTCGAGGAGTACCTCAACCACAACCAGCGCCTCCGCAGTGCCGATATGTCGCGCGCCGTGGATGAGTTGCAGGTGACGGTCGATGATCAGCGGAAGAAGGTCGATCAGCTCGCCCAGAAGCTGCAGGCCTACAAGGAGAAGAACAAGACCGTCTCCCTCGACCAGCGGAAGGACATCGTGAGCGAGTCGCTCAAGCTCGCGAATCTCGAGGCGCAGAAGGCGGCGGTAGCCCTGCAGTCGGCGGAGACCCGCCGCAACCAGATCAAGGAGTACCGGGAGAAGAACCTGGAACTCACCGGCCTGTCGTTCATCGCGAGCCAGCGGCTGATCGAGGGGCTCGAGGCCCAACTGGCCGCCCGGAAGATTGAGATCGCGAAACTCAAGGAGCGCTACCGCGAGCGGCATCCGGATATGATCGCCGCCACCAAGTCGTTCGATCAGAACAAGGTCGAACTGGAGAAGGCCATTGCCTCCATCTGCGACCAAGTGGAATCGGAGTATCAAAGCGCCTTGCGGTATTTCGAGGCGCGCGCGCAGGAGCTGGAGAAGCAGAAGGCGGAGACGTTGGAGCTCGACCGCATCGGGGTGGAATACAGCCAGATCGAACGCGAGTACCTGACCCAGAACCAGATCCTGCAGGGCATCGTGGCGCGGTCCCGCGAAACGACGATGACCAGCGGGTTTGCGGTGCAGAATGCCCGCATCGTGGACCAGGCGGTCCCGGCGGCCGAGAGCAAGCCCATCTCCCCGAATGTCCCGCTCAACCTGGGGTTGGGCCTGGTCGGCGGTTTGGGCCTCGGCCTCGCCTTCGCCTTCTTTGTGGCCTTCATCGATGACCGGGTGAAGAGCTCCTACGACATCGAGGGCGTCGTGGGCCTGCCGCTCATCGGCATCATCCCGCAGATCAAGCGGATGGAGCCCGCCGACAAGGCGCAGATCGTCGCCACGAACGCCGACCGACAAGTCGCCGAAGCCTTCCTCACGCTCCATTCCAGCCTGCGGCTGAAGGATGAAAGCAAGAACGCGAAGTGCATCCTCACCACCAGCACGATTCCGGGTGAGGGCAAGTCCTTCGTCACCACGAATTTGGCCCTGACGTTCGCCTCGCACGGCGAAAAGGTGGTCGTCCTCGACTGCGACCTGCGGAAGCCGAACATCCACAAATCCCTGCGGTTGGAGAACCTGAAGGGGATGATCGACGTCGTCGGCGGTACGGCGACGCTGGACGAAGTGACGCTGCGTAATGTGCACCCCAATCTGGATGTCATCACGTCGGGTGGGCGGGCGAAGAACCCGACGCAGGTGCTGAACAGCAAGGGGTTTGAGCTGATGATCGCCGACCTGCGGAAGCGGTACGACCGGATTTTCATCGATACCCCGCCCTTGGCCGCGGTGAGCGATGCGCTGATCATCTTGCCGCTCGCGGACGGATCGATCTTCTCGATCTTCTTCAACAAGGTCCGGCGCAAGGCGGCGCGCTTTGCGGCGGCGAAGCTGATGGAAGCGAACGTGCCGAATTTCGGCGCGGTCCTGAATGGCCTGAATCTTGCCGTTTCCGGCTACTATTACGCCCAGTATTACGACAAGTCCTACAAGGACTATTACATCGTGATGGCGAAGAAGGACGGGGACGAGGTGGAGAAGTAAGCCGCGTCCGGCGCGGGGGAACCCGCAAACCGGGTTTGCCCCGGCTCCTTTCGGGCGCGAGGGTGTCGGAATGGTCCGCATGCATCGCCGTCTCCTCCTTTCGATGTTGGTCTGCTTGCTCGCCGGGATGGTCCCTGCGGGGGCGGCCGAGGCGGCGCGGGAGACGATGGCCGAGCGGACGCTGCGGCGGATCGTGGAGCACCAGAAGGAGATTTTCGCGGATGCGGAGCGGCAGGGGGAAAAGGCGGACCTGCCTTCCATCCGCCAGCAGCTCCAGCGGCTGACCCACGAGTACGAATTGCTGCTGCGGGAGAATCCGGAGTTTGCGGCCGGGTACGCGGCCTACGGCTACCTCCTGAGCAAGACCGCGATGCGCAAGGAGGCGATCGCGATGCTGCTGAAGGCCAACCAACTGGATCCGGACATCGCGCTGGTGAAGAACCAGCTGGGCGCGATGCTGGCGGAGGAGGGGCAGCCGCTCCAGGCGGCGCCCTACTTCATCGCGGCGATCCAGCTCGATCCCAACGAGCCCCTGTACCATTTCCAGCTGGGGACCCTGCTGGCGGAGGCGCGGGACGACTTCCTAAAGGCGGGGCAGTGGACCCGCGCGGCGCTCGATGCCGCGATGCAGCACGCCTTCC
>JAIYCN010000247.1 GCA_027487995.1 Rubrivivax sp.
CCGCGGAGCGTCGGCGTGACGAAGAGGTCCTCCAGGTGGAGGCCGGGGCGCGCGAGGAAGGTCGAGTAGGTCGGGAAGAACAGGGCGAAGCCCGCGGGCTCGCCCTGCCAGAGCGCGAGCACGCATTCGGCGGCCGGCGTGCCCGCGGGGGGAAAGAGGGTGGCGCGCAGGCGGTCCTCCGTCGCCTCGACCTGGTCAAGCAGGCGCTCATAGGCCGCGAGGTCGCGGATGAAGCCGAGGATGACCGGCACATCAGCCGGGTTGGCGGAGCGCAACGCGAGGGACATCGGGGCATCCCGGCGGGACCCGGGGCGGAAAGCGAACCTTTCGCCGGGCGGATGCGGCCTAGGCCCGCGCCCGGCTCAGGGCTTGCGGAACCGGTAGTGGCTCACGATCCACTCCGCGCCGTGGCGGTAGCCCCAGAGCTCCGCGCACGCGAGGTAGAAGACCCGCCAGTAGGCCCACCAGCGGATTTCCTGGCCGGCGCCGTAGGTCTGGCGGAACAACGGGAGGATCTCGGCGCGGTGCCGGTCCATGTTCTGCAGCCAATGCTCCGCCGTGCGCTGGTAATGGGTGCCGTCGACCTTCCAGTCGGCCTCCAGCCGGAGGTCATCCTGAAAGGCCAGGAGCAGGTCGTGCGACGGCATCTGGCCGCCGGTGAAAAAGTACCGCGACATCCAGTCCGTCTGGTCCCGGGCCACGAAGTGATACGCCAACCGCTGGTGGGTGAAGATGTGGACGAACAGCAGGCCGCCGGGGCGGAGCCACGCCGCCACCTTCGCCAGCAGGCGCTGGTAGTTCTTCATGTGCTCGAACATTTCCACGGAAACGACGCGGTCGAACTGCGCCGCGGGCAGCTCGAGGGTGTTCATGTCCTGGGTGAGGATGCGGACGTTGGTGAGCCCACGGCGGCGGGCCTCCGCCTCGATGTGTTCCCGCTGGGTGCGCGAGTTCGAGACGCCGGTGATGCGGGCGCGGGGGAAGCGCTCGGCGAGATAGAGGGAGAGCGAGCCCCAGCCGCAGCCGAGCTCGAGGATGTCCTGCCCGTCCGCGATCTGCGCGCGCTCGACGTAGAGCGCGAGCATCAGCTCCTCGGCCTGGTCGAGCGTTTCGGTGCCGGTCGGGTAGAGGCAGCCCGAGTACTTGAGGCGGCGGCCGAGGCAGAGCCGGTAGAACTCGGTCGGCACCTCGTAGTGCTGTTCGTTGGCGGCCCGGGTGTCCTCGGCGATCGGCCGCGTGCGCAGGTCGGCGACGTACGCCTCGCGCTGGTAGCGGCCCGTCTCCTCGCGCAGCCGCTGCGCCAGCAGGCGCCGGATGCCCCAGCGGAGCAGCGGGTCGGGCAGGAGGTCCTTTTCGAGCAGGGTATCGATCATGGGGAAGGCGGGGCCGACGGGCGGCGGGGGAACCACGGGACGAACGCGCTGGTGGTCGCCTGATAGCGGCGGTAGGCGTCGCCCTTGCTCCGCAGCGACTGTTCCTCGGTCAGCGGGATGCCGGTGACGCGCAGGAGCAGGTAGAGGATGGTCACGGGCGCGGTGACGGCGACCCAGCCGCCCGGCGAGCCAAGGGCGAGGAGGAAGAAGGCGACCCACACGAGCCATTCGCAGAAATAGTTCGGGTGCCGGCTGTACCGCCACAGGCCGCGGTCGCAGACGGCGCCGCGGTTCGCCGGGTCGCGCTTGAAGGCGGCGAGCTGGGCGTCGGCCAGCGCCTCGCCCAGGAGCGCGATCACCCAGAGCAGCGCCCCGGCGAACTCCAGCGGGTGCCACGTCGGCGCGGGATTGCGCGCGACCAGCAGGAAGGCGAGTCCGAGCCAGACCACCGAGGCCGCCTGCAGCTGGAAAAAGCCGAACATCTTCGGCGCGAAGTTGCCGGCCCAGTCCCGCCGGAGCAGGGCGTAACGCGCGTCCTCCACCGGGTGGTGGCCCGCCACGCGGCGCAGCAGGTGCGTGCCGAGGCGGAGGCTCCATAGGCCGCCCAGGGTCGCCACGAGGGCGCGGCGGGGTCCCCAGCCGCCGGCCGCGTACGCGTAGAAGCCCGCAAGGCCGGCGAACGCGTACGACCACGCGACGTCGACGATCCCGTAGTTGTTCAGCCGTCGCGCGAGCAGGTAGAGGGCCGCGAACGCACCCGAGAGGCCGGCGAACGCGAGGAGGAACAGGGCGGCGGCGGACATCGCGGGTGTTACGCCCCGGCCGGCGCCGCGGACGCCCGCCGGAGGCGTCCGGCGGTGCGGGTGAAGGCGGGCACGAGGGGAAGGTACAGCAGCGCCGCCACCAGCGGGGCGGTCACGAGCCAGGCGGTGAACGCGTGAACGCCCGCCCAGCCGAAGCGCGCGAGGAACTCGCCCCACGAGGCGCCGGCGAAGGCCCCGAGCATCGTGTCGACGCTGAAGGCGCCGGCCGGCGCGCCCCACAGGCGCTCACCGGCGCGCACGTAGGGCAAGATCAGGAGCAGCTGGAGCGGCCCGAGGAGCTGATTCCAGCCTTGGAGCAGGGGCTGGTTCAGCCGGAGCGCGACCCCCACGGCGAGGTTGAGCAGCGAGGTGAAGCCGAGGAAGGGGAACAGCGAGCAGACGGTGCCGACCGCGAGGGTGGCCGCGAGCTTCCGCGGGGTCACGCCCTGCACCAGTTGGCGCCGGAGGGGGTCGAGCAGGCGCCGGCGCCAGAAGCCCCCGGCGGGCGGCCCCGGCGGGAGCTCCGGGGAGGGGGCGCTCATGCGAGCAGGTAAATGCCCACGCCGGTGGCGGCGAGCAGCGCGGGCAGCACCGGCGACCCGGCGTTCGGACGCGTGATCACCGGGGTGAGCGACCCATCGGCCGGGATGCGGAACAGCTCCCGCAGGC
>JAIYCN010000184.1 GCA_027487995.1 Rubrivivax sp.
CCTGCATCAACTCGGGATCGGTCAGCGCATTGCACTTCACCACCACCCGCGCGGAGTAGCCCTGGCGCGCCGCCTTGGACACGCGGTCCAGCAGAAACATCAGGCGCTGTTGCAGACCGGATGGCGCCACGCAGAGTTTGCGCATGCGCGGCAATTCCGCAAGACTGGAGAGATGCCGGAACAGGGCCTGCGCGTCGCGTGTGAGATCACGATCGCAGGTCAGCATGGCCAGGTCGGTGTACAGGCGCGCTGTCGAGGCGTTGTAGTTGCCGGTGGACAGGTGCAGGTAGTGGCGCAGCGGACCGCCGCGGCGCTTGTGGGCTTCACGCCTTGTGACCAGCAGCATCTTGGCATGGGTCTTGAGGCCGACCACGCCGTACACCACTTGGGCTCCTACTGCTTCCAGCCCATCGGCCCAGTCGATGTTGGCTTCTTCATCGAAACGGGCCTTGAGCTCCACCACCGCCAGCACTTCCTTGCCGCGGCGGGCGGCCTCAAGAAGCAACTCCATCAACTCGGACTGCCCGCCGGTGCGGTAGATGGTCTGCTTGATGGCCAGCACATCCGGGTCGGCCACGGCTTCCCTCAAAAGTTGAAGCACGGGCTCGAAACTCTCGAAGGGATGGTGCAGCAGCAGGTCGCGCTCGCGCATCTGCGGCATCAGCGCTTGGCTGCGCGGCGCCAAATCACGCGGCCATGCGGGTTCGAATCGGGGGAAGCGCAAGTCGGCGCCTTCGGCTTGGTCGATGAGCTGATTCAGGCGAACCAGGTTGACCGGCCCATTGGCCCGGAAGACGGCCGCGTCGGGGATGGCGAATTGGCGTTGGAGGACGTCGGAGAGCGACTTCGGACAGGTGCTGATCACCTCCAGGCGAATGGCCAAACCAAAGTGACGCTTCGTGAGCTCAAAGCGCAGCGCCTGTCGCAGGTTGGTGACCTCTTCCTCGTCCACATCCAGGTCGGAGTCGCGGGTGACCCGAAACTGCGAGAAGGCACCCAGCGTGGCGCCGGGGAACAGCTCGTGCAAGTGGGAGCGGATCACACTGGACAGCAGCACAAAGGACTGCTGGCCCGGAGCCAGTTCGTCAGGCAAACGAATCACGCGGGGCAGGGCCCGCGGAACCCGCACGATGGCGATGGCCGCGCGGGACCCTTCCAGCAACTCCACGATGAAGTTCAGCGACTTGTTGGCCACCTGCGGGAAGGGGTGGGCCGGGTCCAGGCCGATGGGCATGAGCAGCGGCTGCACCTGCTCGTTGAAATACTGCGCCACCCAGGCCTGCTGCGCGGGATTGCGCTCGGCATGCGTCAGGATGTGGATGCCCGCCTCGCGCAAGGCCGGCGACACATGGTCGTTGAAGGTGGTGTACTGCTCGTCGATCAGCGCATGGGCTTCGGCGGCCACCTGCCGCAGTTCCTCGATGCCCACCCGTGAGCCGGATTGCCGTGACTGTTCGAGCAGGTCGGCAAACCGAACCTCGAAGAACTCATCGAGGTTGGAGGACACGATGGTGATGTAGCGCAGGCGCTCCAGCACCGGTACATCTGGGTAGCGCGATTGCGCCAGGATGCGCCGGTTGAACGCGAGGATGGAGGCCTCGCGGCTCAACCAGGGGTTGACTGGTTCATGCATGGAGTGGCTGCGCCTCTCGACTTGCGCTGGATGTCAGGGTACCAGATCGATCTGCAGGATGGCCGTTGTTCCGCTGGTTTCGTTGCCCACGATCAGCAGCGGCTTGCCGTTCGGCGACCGGGCTGCGGGAATCAAGGTCAAGCCCTCCGGTCCACGGTCGCCTGTGGCGCCGTTCCGGCTGTTGAAGTAGGTCATGAAGACCGGCTTGGCGGGGTCTGTGATGTCATAGGCCATCACACCACCCACACGCTCCAGGCCGATGAAGGCGATGGTCTTCTTTCCGAATTGACCGATCACCACCCCTTCCGGTTCCGGGCCCTTGGAGGGGCTGCGACTGTCCAGCGTGTTGTTGTCATTGCTGGCGTTGAATGCACCTTGCGTGATGCTTTGCGTGCGGCGCTCGAATTCGTCGCCGCTGTCGTAGATGCGCTTGAGCGAGGTGTCCCAGATGGTGAAGGAGCGGGCACCGAAGCTGTAGAGCTCCGTACATTGACCGGCAGCGTTCTTGCCGGCGCTGCCAGCGTTGGGGGTGGTGGTGATGCGCAGGCGTCCGAGGTTGGAGTCCAGGATCAGGTTGGCGGCATCTGCGAACACGGTCGGGTCGAGGCCCTTGTCGCAGTGGGCGCGCACCCGTGTTTCCTCGTTGAAGCCAGGCCAGTCGGCACGGGCGTCGCCTTCGTTGGCGGTCACGAGATAGGTGGTGCCATTGACGCGGTAGCTGGCAATGGCATCGGGAAGATACAGACCCTTGACCGGCACATTCTGAATCTTGATGGCCGGCGTGCCGCTGTTGGTGTTGAGCGAGCCGTCTTCGTCGCTCACGTCCATGCCCATGCCCGCGCCGGAATGGTCCTTGAAGCCGAGTGCCCTGATGTCCGTGACGCGGGCCGTGTCGATGTCAACGATGGCCACCGCGTTGTTTTCCTGCAGCGTGACGTAGGCGGTCTTGCTGTCTTCGGAAACGGTGATGTACTCCGGCTCCAGGTCTTGAGCCACCGTGGCACCCGGCCCATAGATGCGGATGCCCCTGGTGCGCAACTCGGCGGCGCGGTCGTTGTAGGCACGGAAGTCAGCCGTGGCGGGCGTGGGGTTGGTGCCACCGTTGACGGTGATGATGGTGATGGAGCCTTCGGGGTCGACCGAGTCGGGCAGGCCGTAGCTGTTGGGTTCGCCTTCGTTGGCCACCAACAGCTTGCTGCCGTCGGGCGTGAAGGTCACCATGTCGGGTTGGGAGCCCACCACCACACTGGACAGCAACCGCAGGTCCGATGCCCGGAAGAACGCCACGCGCCCCGGGCTGGTCTTGGGAGAGGCCTCCACCGCCAACGCGACCAAGCCGTCATGCACTGCCACGCTGTTGATGCCGGCGCCAAAAGGGGCACCGCTGATGGTGTCGATGCGCGTGGGCTTGGTCGGGTCGCTCAGGTCCAGTACGTCGACCGTGTTGTTGGCGCCATTGACCACGAACAAACGCTTGCTGAGGTGGTCATAGGCCGTGATCTCGGCCGCCCCGAGGGCCGCACCGTCGAAGCCACCGATGCGCTGCATCGTGATGGACGAGGGCGTGGGCTCTTCATTCGACGACCCGCCGCCGCAGGCCGTCAGGGCGAGCACGGCCAGGGTAGCGAAGAAGCCGATGGACCAGACGAGAATGGGCGAGCGGCGAGTTGGCACCTGCTCGGTCGAGATGGGGCGGTTTAGGGTAGTCATCCCTCCATCGTGCGACGGAATTGTGACAAGCCCGTGACAAACCGTTGGCGCCAGAAGTTCATCCGATCGTCATGAACGCTTGCCATGATGCCTGCATGGACATGTCCTCGCCGAACCAATGGAGTGCACCGGGAGAGCCCCTGCGGGTTCGCACCGTCTGGATCTCTGACATCCACCTGGGCACGCCGGGTTGTCAGGCGCCGGCCCTGCTCGAGTTCCTCAAGGACGTGGAATGCGAGACCTTGTATCTCGTGGGCGACATCATCGACGGGTGGCAGCTGCGCCGCACGTGGTTCTGGCCGCAGTCCCACAACGACGTGGTTCAAAAGATTCTGCGCAAGGCCCGTAAGGGAACGCGTGTGATCTTTGTCCCGGGCAACCACGACGAGTTCGCGCGTCGCTACCGTGACCACAACTTTGGCGGGGTGGACGTGGTGGAGGAATGCATCCACACCACGGCCGACGGCCGACGCCTGTGGGTGACGCATGGAGACCTTTTCGATGGCGTGATCCAGTGTGCCCGCTGGTTGGCCCTTTTGGGAGATGCGGCCTACGAGTTCACGCTGCGCATGAACCGACACCTGAACGTGTGGCGGGGGCGACTGGGCTTGCCCTATTGGAGTCTGTCCAAGTACCTCAAGCTCAAGGTCAAGCGGGCTGTGTCGTATGTGGGTGACTTCGAGGGGGCTGTGGCCCGTGAAGCCCGAAAGCGTGGCGTTGATGGCGTGGTGTGCGGTCACATTCACCACGCCGAGATGCGCATGATCGATGATGTTCTGTACTGCAATGATGGCGACTGGGTGGAGAGCCTGACCGCCTTGGTCGAGCACCCGGACGGTCGTCTTCAGATCATCGATCGCAGCACGTGCCGGATGGCCTGGGGAGCCAAGCAGGCGCAGTTGCCGCTGGAGTCACCCGAGCCCGTCTGAGACACCGCCGGCTCTGGGCGCCCTAGGGCTGGTTTCGTAATAGGGCTGGTCTGTTGCCGCGACCTGCCGCACTGGCGGCAGGCCTGGAGCACCCTCAGGCTGCTTCCCGCCAGGCCAACTGGTGCCGCTGGGCAGCGGCGGTGTTGACGGTGGTGGTGGGTGCAGGCCGCCCGATACTGAAGTGGCGCAGTCCGACCTGGGCCAATTCTTCGGTGCGATACAGGTTGCGGCCGTCGACGACTACGCCCAATCGAAGCACCTTGGCGAGATCTTCAAACACCGGGCTTCGGAATTCGCGCCACTCGGTCACCACCACCAAGGCGTCAGCACCCTCGCACGCTTTCATGGCGCTGTTGGCGAGTTTGAACCCAGCGTGGCCCGCCCAGATCTGACCTGCGTTGTCCATGGCCACCGGGTCATAGGCCTGCACTGTGGCACCGTTGGCCAGGAGCTCGTCGATCAGCACGCGGCTGGGCGCTTCACGCATGTCGTCGGTTTCAGGCTTGAAGGCCAATCCCCACACCGCCACCGTCAGGCCACTGAGGTCTTCTCCCACCGCCTGGCGGAGCAGTTCGGCCGGGCGCTTCTTCTGCTGTTCATTCACCGAGAGGCTGGCCTGCACCATGCCCATGGTCAAGCCCTGATCCTCGCCCATGGCCATCAAGGCGCGCACGTCTTTCGGAAAGCACGATCCGCCCCAGCCGCATCCGGCATAGAGGAAGTGCGGGCCGATCCGCTCGTCGCTGCCGACGCCGATGCGGATCTTTTCAATATCGGCGCCCACCCGCTCGGCCAATGAGGCCATTTCATTCATGAAGCTGATGCGCTGGGCGAGCATGGCGTTGGCCACGTACTTGGTGAGCTCGGCGCTGCGCACGTCCATCACCTGAATACGTTCCCGATTGCGCAGGAACGGCGCATACAGGCCGCGCATGATGAACTCGGCTTGGTCGCTGCTGCAGCCCAGCACCACGCGGTCGGGCCGCATGAAGTCGTCGATGGCCGCTCCCTCCTTGAGGAATTCCGGATTGGAGACGACGCTGTACGGCACCACCATGCTGCGATCCGCCAACGCCTGGCGCAATTGGGCATCCACGGCGTCGCCCGTGCCCACGGGCACGGTGCTCTTGTTCACCACCACCTTGTATTCGGCCATGTGCTGGCCGATGGAGCGGGCCACCTGCAGCACGTGCCTCACATCAGCAGAGCCATCTTCGCCCGGCGGCGTGCCCACGGCAATGAACAGAATGGTGCCGTGCGAGACGGCCTCTGCCGCTGAGGTGGTGAAGCTTAGGCGGCCTGCAGCGGCATTGCGGTGAACCAGGTGGTCCAAGCCGGGTTCATGGATGGGGATGAGGCCTTGCCGCAGTTGTTCGACACGGGCTTCATCCACATCGGCACAGCACACGCTGTTGCCCATCTCGGCCAGGCAAGCCGCCGTCACCAGACCGACATATCCCGCACCAAACACGCTGACCTTCATGCGAATCCCCTATGGCTTGAAGGTATTGATGGTGGTGTCGCTGGATTTCAGTGTGGTGAAGAATTGATGGCGTTTGCGTGAAGGTCTCTTCAGCTGATGGGCAGTCGAACCGGGATACGAGGCTGACCTTGCAGCAGCGGCGTGTTGCGGATGGAGCCGATGCGGTTGCCGCCATCGAACACGGTGAAGCCACGGACGAAGCGCTGGCGGCCACCAGGCTCGGTGATGGTCTCGACCGCGTAGTAGTCCACGCCCAGCGTGTGGGCGGTGGCGGTCACCACCGCGTAGCCGCGGATGTCCAGGTCCACATGCTTGATGTGCGGGTTGGTGGTGGTGCGCAGCGCGGCGTCGTACAGCGTTTGCGTTTGTGCCGGGGCAGGCAGGCCGGGAGAGGTCACCGACTGCACAACAAATTCAGTGGCCACGGCTCCGCTGTACTGACGTTGCTGATCGCCCGCCATGTTGGTGACGCCCGGGGTGTAGACCAGGGGGTTGTTGGGGTCGTCGGTGATGTCGGCCACCCACATGGAGTGCACATCGCCGGTGAGGATGACCACATTGTCAACACCCATGTTGTTGAAGCCGTCGCCGCGGATGCGGTCGATGAGGCGTTGCCGCTCGGCGTTGTAGGCGTCCCAGGCGTCACCGTTGAGTCCCACGGGTCCACCCAGACGCTTGAGTCCCGGCGTCACGATCCACTGATGGAACACCACCTGGTTGCACCACAGCTTCCAGCGGGCCTTGGAGTCCTCCAGACCCGTGGCCAGGAATTCGAACTGATCGGGCCCCAGCATTTCGCGCGATGGGTTGTTGCGTTCGGTCAGTTCTTGCGGTCCGCCTGCGCCGATCGGGGTGGAGAGCTGCCGATCCCGTGCGTACAGGCGCGAGTCGGTCATGAACAGATCCACATGTGGGCCGTAGGACAGCTTGCGGTGGATGCGGCGGGGGCCGTCACCACCGGGGTCGGGCAGACGGATGGGCATCCACTCGTCATAGGCACGTCTGGCCACGTTCACCCGTTCAGCGAACGGGGCATCCGGCCGACCCGTGTTGCCTGTGGTTCCTTCCTCGAAGGCGTTGTCGGTGGATTCATGGTCGTCCCAGATGGTGATGAAGGGAAACTGGCGGTGCAGTTCCATCAGGTCCGGGTCCTGCTTGTAGAAGGCGTGGCGCGTGCGGTAGTCTTCCAGGGTCACGATTTCGTGCGCGGGGAGAACAGGGCGCACATTGCCGTATTCACCGTCGGCATATTCGTAGATGTAGTCGCCAAGGTGAATGATGGCGTCCACATCGTGACGCTGACCCAGGAACCGGTAGGCATTGAAATGGCCGTGGGGAATGCTGGAGCAGCTGACCACGCCAAACCGAACGGCTTCGTTGGGTGAGTGACGAACCCCAGGTGCCGTGCGCGTGCGGCCCATGAGCGAGGACACGCCCTCGCAGATGAAACGGTAGTAGTAGGTGGTGGCCGGTCGCAACCCGCCTTGGTCGATCTTGACGGTGAAGTCGCGCTGCTCATGGGCGACCTGGGTGGTTCGCACCACCAGGTTTCGGCCCTGCGCGTCGCTGTAGACCTCAAGCGTCACTTCCACGGACGAGCGCCCCGCAACGGTGACGCGTGTCCAGAAGATCACGGCCTGATCAGTCGGGTCACCGGTGGCGATGCCGTGGAAGAAGGAGGGCCGGCTCGCACCGGCTGAAGTGATCCTGCGCATTGCCGATCGGTCGTTGGCCCCCGGCCCTGCAGTTGCCGAGGTGGCGATGTCGTTGTCGCTGGACTGACCACCACCACAGGCGGCCAGCAGCATGGCGGATCCGGCTGCGGGCATTCCGACCAGGAAGCGACGGCGGCTGAGTTGGGCGCGCTGGCGTTGAGCATGGCGGCGGCGAAGGGTACGGGGGGCGCTCATGGTGGTGAACCTCAGAGTTGGGTGTGCGGAGTGACAGCGGTGGGCAGCGTGAGCTCGTACAGCATGCCCAGCCCGTTCATGTAGCCGCCTGCGGGGTTTCGGCCGCCGCGGTCGCTGGTGAAGTACAGGCGTTTGCCGTCCGGCGAGAACGCGATTCCCGCGATTTCCGATTGGTCTTGACCCACCACACGCAGGAGCACTTTCGGCTTCTTCGGCGCATCGGGCGTGATGACGCAAATTTCCATGTTGCCGCCGTCCTCGCACACGAGGATTTCGCCAGCGGCCGTCACGGTCAGGTTGTCCACGCCGGTGAGCACGTTTTCGGCATCGGCGCCGGCGCGATAGACGATGTCCAGCGTCATGGCGCGCGTGTCCAGGGCCCAGATGGTGTCGTCACCCTTGGTGGAGAAGTAGACGATGCCTTGATGAAACCACACGCCCTCGCCGCCGTCGAAAGCCGTGCTCATCGGGTTTCGGTTTTCGCTTTGGGGGGCATAGACGTCACCAGCCGCAACCCAACGAACAGGCTGCGGGCCCTGCGTGAGGATGGCGTCCACGCCCAGTCCCATGACCTGCAGCACCTCCAGCGTTCCGCGCTGCAGGCGGGGTCTGCGAGCACCCGTGGGCCAGTCCAGCGCCGTGCTTCGGAAACGGTAGAAGCGTCCGTCAGGCGCGTCTTCGGTCATGTACAGACTGCGCGTGGAACTGTCGATGGCCACGGCTTCGTGCGAGAAGAGCCCCAGAGCGGGCCGAGGCACAGCGGGGATCCGGCCCAGGGGGTCGCACTCCCACACCTGCCCCTTGGGCACTTCCTCACAGGACAGCCAGGTGCCCCAAGGGGTGACCACACCGGCGCAATTGAAGGTGGTGCCGGACAGGATGGAATACGCGTCGACGATACGGCCGTTGCGGTCGAAGCGCAGGGCGCCCGCGCCACCCAGCCCCGGTGTGAATTCACCCAAGAGGTTGCCCACAGTTGCGAACTGCGGCACCGTGAAGCCGATGGTGCCGAAGCCCGGTACTTCGCTGTTGGAACAGTAGACCCAGCCGCCATCATCCAGGGGCAAGACGCCGCCGCCGTCGTTGAAGATGTGCCACAGGTAGGGCTTGCCAGTGGCGGGTGCTTCACCTGCGATGGCCACCACGCGGGTGCTGAAACCCGCTGGGGTCATCACGCCGTTGGCGTCTGGTGCACGCAGGGGGCCCAGCAAGGGGGCGAGCGGGGATGACCGACCAACCGAGGCCAGGCTTCGCGCTGTGCGGCCCCCATCGATGGTGTCAAAGGGATCCGATGCAATGGTCTGAGTGCCGGGCGTTGTCTCCTCGCCACCGCCGCAGGCGCTCAGCAGCGGTGCGCAGCCGGCCACCGTGGCCGCTTTGAAGAGTTGCCGCAGAGCGGCCCGCCGTGATTCCAGCGGTGAGCGCTGGGTTTCAGATGCCTCGAAGAGGCTGCGATTGGACTCGAACATTGTGTGCACTCCGCAACCACCAGGTTGGTGGATAGATACATCGGGTTAACGCGGAAGCGGATGCTAGAAGCCTTGAATGTCGAGAGCAAATCGCAGGTTCAAGCTGGAAATACTGAAGATTTCAATATGACAAATTGACTCAATGACGGAACTGATTGGAGAGGAAAGCTGACGAGATCCTTCCGCTTTGTAAATGGCAATAGATGCAAAATTGATCGAATAATGATGATCAATTCTGCGTTCTAGGCATCAAATCAACGGACCACCCAAATCGGGGGTTACCCCCTTTGTGGGGGGGCTGATCGATCGAGAAATCAGGCGGCCAGGGCCGGAATGAGTTTCAGAAACGCCTGCAAGTCCGGCGTTCGTTGATTGGCTTCCTTGGCCGCATCGTCCCAACGCCGCAGCTGCACCGCAGCTGGCGCATGCTCGAGTGATTCGAAGACCTTCATCTCGGAGGGCTGCATCGGGCCACCTTGCATCGTCAGTGTTTGCTTTGAGAGGTCCGACAAGTTCGTCCAATAGGACGGTTCGCGAGCGCAGAGATAGCGCTTGGCCTGAACATGCAAGCGTATCGGCTCTGTCACGCTTGCAGGGAACCAACGCGCCAGCGTCTTGGCTCCAAGGGCCTCGTGCACATCGTCGTGCCCTTGAGCCAAGGCCGTGGCCGCGTCTTGGTGCAGCATGTGCCCGACGTCATGCAGGACTGCGGCCAGCACAAGGGAAGGTGATGCGCCAGCTTCGGAGGCCAACAGGCCGCACTGGAGCGCATGCTGGCGCTGACTCACGTTTTCACCGTACTGCAGATCGCCCTTCAGGTTGAACAGTTCGGAGATCCAGTGCGTGGGGTCGGTTGCGGGCATCGCGATTTCTCCTGTGCGGCACATTCGCCCCATTGTCGAAGGATCAGCTGTTGTGAACAGAGCCCCTGACCCGCAAGGGACTGTCACGATTCCGTCATCTTTGGTCTTGAACATGGGCTCCATGAATGGCAATCACGGATAGGAGCGCTCATATGGCCAAAGATTTCAGTTCGATGGAAGACAGCAACCGTTCACGGAACCCCAGCATCCACGAGGTCTCCGACCCGAAGCGTCGTATCGTGCTGCGCGGCGCGGCGGCGTCCGCCTTCCTGGCCCCCCTGACCGGCACCACCATGCTGGCGGGTCTCTTGGGTGGGTGCGCCACCACGGGCGGTGGTGCGCCGTCCGGCCCGTTGCTGGGCTTCAAGAGCGTGCCGGTCAGCACGGAGGACACCGTGCGTGTGCCCGAGGGCTACGAAGTTCAGGTGATCGCGCGCTGGGGTGACCCGGTTGGCCTCTCAGGCGAAAGCGCAGCATTCAAGGCCGATGCGAGCAATACGGCCGCTGAACAGGAAGTGCAGTTCGGCATGCACCATGACGGGATTCACTTCTACCCGGTCAATGGATCCACCTCGGGCTTGCTGGTGATGAACCATGAGTACGTGGACGACGGTTTGCTGCACCGGGACGGTTTGGCGAACTGGAGCGCGGAGAAGGTGCGCAAGGCGCAGGCCGCTCACGGCGTCAGCGTGTGCGAGGTGGAGATGAAGAACGGCAAGTGGTCCGTGGTGACCCCGTCCCCCTGGGCGCGCCGCATCACGGCGCGCACGCCGATGAGCGTGAGTGGACCGGCCGCTGGCCACACCTTGATGAAGACTGCCGCAGATGCCAGCGGTCGCCGGGTGCTGGGCACGTTGAACAACTGCGGCAGCGGCATGACACCGTGGGGTACCTACCTCACCTGCGAAGAAAACTTCATCTTCTATTTCAACGGGCCGGACCAGCCCGATGCCCACCAGCGGCGCTGGGGTCTGCGCAAGGGTGACCCGGTGGGTTACCGATGGCATGCCCACGACGAGCGCTTCAATGCCGTGAAGCACCCCAACGAAATCAATCGGTTCGGTTGGGTGGTGGAAATCGATCCCATGAACCCCAGCCACACGCCGGTCAAGCGCACGGCGCTGGGCCGTGCGGCACACGAGGGTGCTACCGTGGCCATGACCAAGAGTGGTCGGGCTGTGGTGTACATGGGCGAGGATGCCCGCTTCGAGTACATCTACAAGTTCGTCAGCCGCGACACGGTCAAGCCGGGCGGCTTCGCCGCGAACCGTGACCTTCTGGACCACGGCACCCTTTATGTGGCGCGCTTCGATGCGGGCGGCCGCGGTGTTTGGTTGCCCTTGGTGCATGGCCAAGGGGCGCTGACGGCGGCCAATGGCTTTGCCGATCAGGGCGAGGTGATGATCAAGTCCCGGCAAGCCAGTGACCTGCTGGGGGGCACCAAAATGGACCGGCCCGAGTGGATTGAGGTTGACCGCCAGGGTTGGGTGTATTGCACCCTCACCAACAACAGCAACCGCGGCGCCAAGGACCAGCCGGCTGTGGACGCGGCCAACCCCCGCGCCAACAACACGATGGGGCATATCATCCGTTGGAAGGAAGACGGTGACCACGATGGGTTGACCTTCCAGTGGAACCACTTCGTTCTGGCCGGTGACCCGATCAATGAGCGCGAGCAGGCCAAGGGCAATGTCAAGGGTGATACCTTTGCCTGCCCGGATGGCTTGTGGGTTGACGGTCGTGGGGTGATGTGGATCCAGACCGACATGTCCACATCGGCCATGGGCAAGGGTGAACTGGCGATCATGGGCAACAACGCCATGTTGGCCGCAGACCCCACCACCGGAGAGGTTCGGCGGTTCCTGACGGGCCCCGTGGGTTGCGAAATCACCGGTGCAACGGCCACGCCGGACGGACGCACCATGTTCATCAACATCCAGCACCCGGGCGAAAGCCCCAGTGAACGGAGTGATCCTGCACAGCCCACACGCTTCTCCAACTGGCCGGAGAAGGGGCAGGGCACCCGCCCGCGGTCGGCCACGGTCGTGATTCGACGCCGTGATGGCGGAATCATCGGGACCTGAGTCCGGGTTCAAAGTTGTGAATTCAGCGGGAGCCCATCATCATGGGTGATGTGAAGGTCTACCTCAATGGACGCCGATTCGGTTTGATCAGCCGAGAACGTTGCGAGCAGTTGCAGTCGCTAGGCGTACTGGGGCGCGTGGATTCCGCTGGATTTCACTTGACCCTTGATGAGATCAGCAGCGGCCTGCAGCGGCTCAACAGTCGCTTGGCCGATGCGGGCGCTCTTCTGGGGTGGCGGGACGAATTCATCGACGTTCTGGACTGGTCCGGTGCCTTGCACCTGGGTTCAATGGAGCGTGCAGCGGCACGTTTTTGGGGCAGCTACACGCGCGCGGTGCACCTCAACGGATGGGTGGCGGGTGGTCGCGGTGCTCCGGCCCAGGTGTGGCTGGCCCTTCGGGCAGACCACAAGGCCACGGACCCGGGCTTGTGGGACAACCTGGTGGCGGGTGGGTTGGGGCTGGGTGAGGGCGTGTCGGATGCGCTCAAGCGGGAAGCGTTCGAAGAGGCCGGACTGAAACTCGAGGAGGCCCTGGAGTGCCTGTCCGCCCCACCTTTGTTGATCAACCGCGCGGTGGATCAGGGCTGGCAGCGCGAGTTGCTGATGGTGTTCGATGTCTGCCTTCTTCCCCAGTGGCATCCGCAAAATCAGGACGGTGAGGTCCAGGCCTTCGAGTGCATGACCTGCGTGGAAGCTGCAAAGCGGGCGGCAGGTGGGAGCATGTGCGCGGACGCTGCGCTGGTCACGCAGGCATTTTTGCGGCGACGGGGGATGCCAGGGGTCGAGGCAGCTGACCCACGGACAGCAGGCGGTTGATTTCAGCCACCACCTTCGGCAGGTCCGCCACGGTGTCGACGATGAAATCGGGCTGAGCCTCCTCCAGCGTGAGGTGGGCTTTCTGCAGCAAGGCTTGACGCAAACCCGCGCTCAGGCCCGACCATTCCTTTTCGTCCAGGCCCATGGCGTTGCCGCTGGCCGCCACGGCCACGGTCCAACAGCCCGCATGGCGGCCTTCCATCAGACCAGGGACCGTGTCGTCCACCTTCACCACGGCGTGCGCCGGCCACACCCGCAGGTCGATGAAGCAGCGGTACATGCCCAATGGGCCGGGTCGCCCTTCTGGAAGGTCATCGGCGCACACCAGGTTGTCGGTCATCAGACCATGCTCATGGGCTTGGGACACCACGCCGTCCATGATGGCTCGGGTGTAGCCCGTGGTGGATCCCACTCGCAGACCTTGAGCCCTCAAGTGTTCGATCACCTCAATGGCCGCGGGAATCGGCTGGGCGCGTTCTTGTGCGGATCGGGCACTCATGGGCGTGAACTCCTCATGCAGTCGATCCACATCGGAGTCACAGAATGCGCGGCCATGCGCCGACTGCCAAGCCTCGGCCACACGGGGTAGGCGACCGAGTTCCTTGATGTGATGCCATTTCGGAAGCCCCATCGGGATGCGGGCCTCCTCGACACTGATGGCCACGCCGTGCCGCTCGAACAGGCGGACGAAGGCGTCCATGGGCGCGAGACTGCCGAAGTCCACCAAGGTGCCGGCCCAGTCGAATACGACGGCTTTCAGGGATGTGGTGCTGTTGGTCATGCGGTATTCACCAGTTCTCAAAAACGTCCTCGGCCAGCCCGAATGCGGTGCTTGCACCGGTGCCACTGGTGACCACCACGACACGAAGTTGGGCATGGGGCGCTTGCACCAACGCGTCTTGCGTATGCCCGGTGGGATACACACCGGTCCAGCGCTCCACGACTTCGCACTGCTCAAGCTCGATGGCCTCCCGCAGATGCGACAGAATCATCCGGTCAACCGCTTCGCTCGCAAACGGCAGTGGAGTCTCGTCGTCGTGATGAGAGTCACCCACCACCAACGTGCCATCGGCCGATTGAACGGCGATCAGGTGGATCCCCGCTTCAAGGGAGGCCGGAACTTCATCCTCCAACTGCGCTTTCAGGGGAGCCGAACTCGGCAGTTCGGTGTAGCCCGCATAGCGAATGAGGCTGAGGTCGGCCATCACGGCCGCCGGAAGGCGAAACCCCGCCTCCGGTCGCACCCGCAGCATCTGCAGGCGAGTGAGCTTGAGCTTGAACTCGCTCAACCACGGTTGCGCCAAGCCGGTGAGTTCGGTCCCAGGACACAGCACCACGCGCTCGGCCAGCAGCATCCCTTGGCTCGTGCGGACTCCTTCTGCCTCGACGGCCAGGACGGTCTGCCCCCAATGAAACTGAACACCGTGCTGCGCTTGGAGCCAGGAGGCCAGCGCTGGAATGGCGGTTCGTGATTCCACACGCAGTTCATGGGGCGAATACATCGCGGCTCGCGCGCCCTCGCAACGCAGACCTGGCGCGGCATGAGAGGCCTCTGATGCGCGATGCAAGCGACAGTCGACGCCCATCTCCGTGCGGCTGAACTCTTCCAGGACGGACGCTGCCGCAGCGCGCCTGGCCAGGAGCCAAAGTCCCCGATGGACGATGGGGATGCCGGCCTGGGGTGCGATCTCGGCCCACACGTCGCGTGAACGGCGGGCGCGTCTCCAGGTGTCACCCGCGCGCTGCCCGGTCACGGTGATGAATCCGAAGTTTCGGATCGAGGCGCCGACACATCGGTGGTCGCGTTCAACGACGGCCACCTTCAAACCCTTCTTGGCAGCCACATACGCGTGCGCGAGGCCCACAATCCCGCCCCCCACGACCAACACATCAACCTTGCCCATCGGACCATGATCCCTCAAAGTTTCGTCCCCGCTCATGGGCCAGCGCTGCGCGAACTCGGAACTCCATGTTCTGAATACCCAAACCTTCGAGGTCGATGTCGAAACCCACCTTCTGAAACCATTGGTGCAGACAACCGGGCCCTTCGGATGGCGGAGCGTTGAAGATGCGCGCCAGGCTGGCGTCCACCTCCGCCGAATGACCGACCGCCAGGCGCCACACCAATGGCAGCCAAACAGCCACTGCCGCGCCATGAGGAACACCCTGTTCCAAGGTGAGGTCGTAGGATAGGGCGTGGGCCAGCGCCGTGCGTGTCTGGCTGAAGGCCACGCCCGCCTCCAGGGCCGCCAGCGCCAGACTGCTGCGCGCGGAGAGGTCCGCTGGATCCCTCTGAACGCACGGCAGTGCTTGCATGATTCGCTTGGCGGCTTGCTCGGCCAAGGCCACGCTCATGGGGTTGCGATGACGGTTCCAGAGCACCTCCAAGGCATGGCCCAAGGCATCCAAGGCGCTGTGCAGAACGACCGTTCGCGGACAAGTTGAGCTGAGCAATGGATCGACCACCGCACGGTCCGCATAGGCATGCGCCTGGTCGAATGAGCGCTTGATGGGCGGTTGACTGTCGGTGTCCCACAGGGTGGACCATCGCGTCACTTCGCTGCCCGTACCCGAGGTGGTGGGCAGCAGCCACAATTCATGGCGCGCCCAGCCAGGAGGCGCGCTGCTGGCGGCCAGCAGTTGGTCCAGCCGCTGAGGATCACCGTCAAGGGCCCGCCAACGCAGCCACTTGGCCACATCCATCACACTGCCGCCACCCAATCCGACCAGCACACACTGGGGGTCCGCCGCCAGCGTCGGCCACACGCGTTCGGCCATGCGACGGCCCAGTGCCATGGTACTTAGGCCATCGGGTACTTCAATCCAGTCCACCAGTGCATCCGATGCGGC
>JAIYCN010000297.1 GCA_027487995.1 Rubrivivax sp.
GGAGACTGCTTGGAGCCGGGATCAGGACGTTGGGACGCGCTCATTTCTTGGCCTCCGGGCTGGCGGGGGACTTGGCCGGAAGCGGCCGCGCCTCCGGGTACTCAAAGCCGCTGTTCACGTTCAGGAGATAGGCCACCAGGGTCTGCGCACGCTCAGTCGCGACCACCTCGGAGCCCGCCTTGGGCGCGGCGGCGCCGGTCAGGCGGACCGCGTGCCGCGACGACTCGCCGACAATCCCCCGGGTCTCGTACAGGAAGGGAAAGGCCGGGTGGGCGGCAGACCCCGTGTACAGGAGGCGGTGCAGATCGTCCGCCGAGGGAGCTTGCGGCTTGCGGGCCGCCAGGTTCATCAGGTCGGGCCCGAGCCGGGAGGCGCCGAGCTGGGGCTGGGCGTGGAAGATGTAGTCGCGGGCGACGCTCTGGCGCTCGCCCCAACCCCGGGCCTGATCCGAACCAAAGCCGAGACGGCGAACCTGCTGGGTATGGCACGCGGCGCAACCCAGGTCGGCATAGACCGCCTGGCCGCGGGCCGCGAGGCCCGGCAGGCGGGCCGGATGCGACTGGCCGTCGGCCTCATCAAAGAAGGGGGTCAGCGTGCCCAGCTGGCCATGGGACCCCAGCACGAAACCCGCCCAGGAGACCAGGACGGCGGCGAAGAGGCCGAGAAGGAAGAGCGGCCGGTTTTTCATGAGGCGGAGGAGGCCGGACGGAGGACCGAGGCACCTGCTTCCCGGCAGCAGGAGGCGGCGGCGGAACGAAGGAAGGCGACCAGCAGGAGGAGATTACCGGCCAGCAGCGCAAACTGACCCGCCGTGTGCAACAGGAGCGGCGTCTTCAATTGGGCGAGGATCTCGGCGAAGGGCGTCTGCGAATGGTTCAGCAGCGCATCCTGCGCGAGACCGGCCCAGCCGAGCGACAGGACCGAGACCACCACGCCCAACATGTAGAGGCTGCCGTGGCCCGAGACAAAGGTGGGCAGCGTCCAATCGCGGCCCAGTACCCGCGGGAGTTGGTACACGAGGCCGGCGAACAGGAACATCGAGAGCGCGCCTTGGAGCGTGAGTTGCTCCATCGCGGGCACCAGCAGGGTGAACTGGGTGTGGACCGCCACCCCGCGGAACGAGGTGAGGGTCTCCAGCAGGCCGGTCAACAGGTACGCCACCAGTCCGAAGCGGAGGTACTGCAGGGTGAGGCTGCCACCCGCCAGCACCGGCCGGAAGTTCAAGGCGATCACCAGGAAGTGGAACAGCAGGAGGCACTGGGCGACGACCGCCATCGTCGGGATCCACGCCGGAACCGGACCGCCGATCAGATGGCGGCCAAAGTTCCAGCCGCCGACCACGATGAGCGTCCAGAAGCTGAGCGGGGCGGATTCGTAGCCCGGCAGCAGCCGACCCGTCTGCTTCGGAATGACGTAGTAGGCCGCGGCCAGCGCCAAGGGCATCAGCCAGAGGGAAACCAGGCTCTGGGCGTGCCAGGAGGCCGCCACCGTCTGGACCACCCCACGCAGGGGGGACCACAGCAGGACGGCCTGGGTGGCGGTCCAGAACCACGGCAGCAGGAAGAGGGCGGCGACCGCGTACCATTGGGCGGCATAGGTGCCCTCCCGCTTGCGGCCGGCCCACGCCAGCACGCCCGGCAGCGCCATGCCGCAATAGGCCGCCACCAGCACCGGTTGGACGGCGCGGGGCAGTTGCAGACCCGCGAAGCCCGTCATCGACCCGGTCGCGATCCCGACCATCCCCGCGAGCAGGCCCAGGTTCCAGAACACGGTGCCCACCACGGCCCAATTGAGGGCGCGGAGCGGATGACCGCCCAAGCGGCCGAGAATCCACAGGCCGAGGCCGACGCCGGCGTTGCCGGCCCAGCCGTACAGGAAAGCCGTCTCCCGGAGGGCCTGCGCCCGGCCGTGCGTGAGGGCCGAGCAGTCCGCAAGGAACGAAGGGGTGTGCAGCTGAATGGCGGTCACCAGCGCCAGCAGGCTGCTGAGCACGAGCCACACCAGCGCGGAGCCGGCCAGGAGGGTCAGCGGCCAGCGCGCGGCAGGATCCGCGGGGCTGGCCTCCACCGTGGAGGCTTGGGTCGGGGAATGAGACATCTCGGTCGGAGGTTGGCGGGCGGTTATTTCTTCGCTCCGTACTGCTTGACGGTGAGCTCCATCGCGCGCTCCAGCGGCAGCTGGACCACGCCCTTGTCCTTGTCGATCCAAGCGTAGCTGGTGGCCTGGGTGGCCTCGGCGGCCCGCAGGTCCACGAGGGCCTTGCGGCGGGCCTCCGCGGTCGCGCGCCACTCCTGGTCCTTCGGCAGGGCCTCCGGGGCCGCGTTGTAGGCGGTCGCCGGGGCCGGACGGAAGAAGTAGCGCACGGTGAAGAAGAAGGCCGAGAACACCCCGAGGAGCAGGATGATCGTGAAGAGCGAAACCGGCCGGGCCGGACTGACGCGCGGGTCACTCATGGTGGGTAAGGCTTTCACCGATGCGCGGATCGCGGATCGGGATGAGTTTGGCGGTGCCGAAGCTGCGGAGGTAGGCCCACACGCAGACCCCGCCCACCCCAACCACGGAGGTCAGGATCCAGACGAGGTTCAGCGAGAACAGCGGCAGGGCGTCGCCGTGCGAGTCCTTCAGCGCCGGCATGATGTTGTAGCAGAGGTCCAGCAGGATCACCGCCAGGATCCAGATCGCGATGCGACGCAGGATATGGGGGGTAATCTTGAACCGGTAGGACAGCAGGAAGAAGAACGGGATGAAGAAGTGGCCGAACAGGATCCCAAAGATGCCGATCCACTTCCACTGGTTCGA
>JAIYCN010000022.1 GCA_027487995.1 Rubrivivax sp.
CCATCAGCACCAACGTGCCGGTGGGCATGTCCATCACCGTCCCTGAAAACGCTGACGGTGGCATCAACGCGGCCGAAGCCGCCGATGGCACGCCTGTTGTCGTGTCGCTGCCTGTGGGCGCGGCGGCCGGTGAGCGCATTGCGGTGAGCATCGACGGCGGCACGGCGGTGAACGCCACGCTCAGTGCTGCGGATGTAGCCGCGGGCCGCATCACGGTGACGCTGCCCAACAGCGCCCTGGTGGCTGCAGGGCAGGGTGCGGGAACGGTGAGCGCGGTCTACACGACGGCTGCGGGCGTGACTTCAGCGCCGGCCACGGCCGATGTGCTCATCAACACTCTTGCACCCACGCTGACCAACGCCAACCCCAGCAGCTACGCCGACAACGTGGGGCCGGTGCAGAACCCGATGTCCACCGAGCCGGTCACGGACGACACGACGCCGGGCCTGAACATCGGCGCCATCCCTGCGGGCACGACGCCCATCCTTCTGGTCAACGGTACGCCCGTGTCGGCAGAATTCGTCAACGGCGTGCTCACGCCGCTGAGCCCGCTGCCCAACGGCCCGGCCGACTTGGCCTATCGCTTGCGGGACACTGCCGGCAACGAAAGCCCCGCCAGCGCACCGCT
This sequence comes from Rubrivivax sp., assembly GCA_027487995.1. Classification (GTDB taxonomy): domain Bacteria; phylum Pseudomonadota; class Gammaproteobacteria; order Burkholderiales; family Burkholderiaceae_C; genus RFTU01. The sequence goes on from JAIYCN010000022.1 coordinate 629, forward strand.
GCGCCTGACCATCAGCACCGCGGCACCTGGTGCATTGGCCGTCTCCGTGCCCGAGAACAGTGGCGGTGGCATTTCGGCAGCGGAAGCCGCCGATGGCATCCAGGCCGTTGTGGTCCTGCCCACCGGTTCAGCCGCGGGCGAGAGCGTGTCCGTGCGGATCGGCAGCGGCACCGCGGCCACCGCCACCATCACGGCGGCCGACGCGGCCGCTGGTCGCGTGACGGTCACCATCCCAGCGGCGGCCGTGACGGCTGCAGGCCAGGGCGCCAATACCGTGACGGCCACCTATACCAACGCAGCAGGTCTGGCCTCCAGCCCAGCCAGCACGGACATCTTCATCGACACCGTAGCGCCGGGGGCCTACACGGTCACGGTCCCTGAGAACGCCGGTGGCGGCATCTCCGCGGCCGAGGCGGCCGACGGTGTGGCGGTGGTTGTGGCCCTGCCCACCAACGCCGCGGTCGGTGATGTGGTGTCCGTGAATATCGACGGCGGCACCATCGTCCAAGTCACGGTCACCCAAGCCGACGTCACGGCCCGCCAGGTGACCGTGGTGTTGCCCGCCAGCGCCATTGCGGCGGCCGGTGAGGGCGCCGGCGCCGTGCGCACGGTCTACACCGACGCCGCGGGCAACCCGTCCGGTTCCTCGCCCCAGACCACGAACGTCACCATCGACACAGTGGCACCGACGCTCACCAACGTCAATCCCAACAGCTACCAGGACAACGTGGGCATCTTCCAAAGCCCCATGTCCATGGCGCCTGTCACCGACGACAACACACCGGGCCTGGTGATCGGTGCCGTGCCGGCCGGTGCCACGGCCACCTTGTACGTCAACGGCAATGCCGTGGCGTCCATCTACGACGCCGCCACGGGAACCTTGCGCCCTTCGGCAGGCTTGCCTGATGGTGCCTACGACCTGTCCTACAGCTTGCGTGACGGCGTGGGGAACGAGAGTGCCCGCAGTGGCACCCTGCGCCTGACGGTCGACACCACACCGCCGCAAGGCACGCCGTCGTCGATCACGTCCTATCGGGACGACGTGGGGGCCATTCAGGGCAACAACAGCGTGGCCAGTGCCACCGACGACGCGCGGCCGGGCCTGCGCATCGGCAGCCTTCCGGCTGACGCCGCGTCGGCTCAACTCTTCGTGGACGGCATGCGCGTGGACGCCATCTACGATGCGGCCACCGGCACGCTGACACCCAACCAGGCGCTGCTCGCCTCCGGTGCCGTCCAGTCCTTCCAGATCAGCTACACGCTGTCCGACGCCGCAGGCAACCAGTCTGCCGCTTCCGCAAACTTCGCGCTGACGGTGGACACCCAGGCGCCGACGCTCAACATCTCGCAGTCGACCCAGCCTGGTGTTCCCGCGCTCACCTTCAAGTTCAGCGAAGCGGTCACGGGCTTCGTGGCGGGTGATGTCACGGTGACCAACGGCACGCTGCTCAACTTCACCCGGGTGGACGACCTCACCTACACGGCCAACGTGCTGCCCACGGGCTTGTCAGCCCCGGCGGTTTCGGTGGCTGCGGGCAGCTACACCGACAGCGTCGGCAACGCGGGCGCCGCGGCATCGCTGGCCACGACCCTCACGGACACCACGCCGCCGGTGCTGCAAAGCGCCTCCACCACCACCGACGGCCGCAGCCTCATCCTGGTCTACAACGAAGCGTTGGACGCCGTGAACACCCCGGCCCTCAATGCCTTCACGGTGTTGACCGGCACACCGCCGACTCCCAATGCGGTCACCGCCCTGTCGGTTTCGGGCAACGTGGTCACCCTCACCCTCACCAACGCCATCACGGCCGGGGCCGGCATCAATCTGGCCTACGCAGACCCCACGCCCAACAACGACATGCGGGCCATCCAGGACGTGGCCGGCAACGACGCGGCCACGCAAGTGTCCGTGGCCGTGGTCAACCAGGTGACCGCACCCCCGCCCATCACGGCCACCATCAGCATCGAGCCTGCGGCACTGGCCGTGGGCCAAACGGCTACGGTCACCATCACCTTCAGCGCCTTGCCCACGGGCTTTGCATTGGGCGACCTCAGCGCCGAAAACGGTACGCTGAGTGCGCTGTCCACCATCCCGGTCCCCGGGGCAGGTGGGTCGGTGTCCTACACGGCCACGTTCACGCCCTCGGCCAATGTGAACGACCCCAGCAACGTGATCACCTTGGCTGCGGGCAGCTACACCGACGTCCTCGGGCGCCCGGGTGGTGGTGCCACGAGCCCCAACTACGAGGTGAACACCACCAACCCAAGTGCACCGATCACGGCCACCATCGTGGCCATCAGTGAAGACACGCTCACCGGCGTCAACACCACCACGAGCGACTTCATCACCAACGACCGCACGCTCACCGTGTCGGGTTCCATCAACCGGGAACTGACCACGGGCGAGAATGTCCAGATCCAGATCGACGGTGGCGCCTGGCAGGACGTCCTGGTCAACCCCACCGAACCCACGGTGTGGTACCTGGGCTTGGGCACGGCCCTGGCCACCGGCCCCCACACCTTCGCCGCGCGGGTGGTTGACGGCACGGGTCAGGTGGTGGGCGCGCCCACCACGCAGAACGCGACCATCGTTGGGAACGTCGCACCGGTCGTGGCCACCTCCACCAACGGTGGTCTGTTGGGCATCATTTCCCTGGACGCGCTCGGAGGCGTGCTGAATCTGTCTCAACAGCAAGTCCTGTCGGCGGTGGACGTCGACAACAATCTGCGGCAGGTCGTGGTCTCCACGGGCGGCGTGGCCAACCTTCTCAATCTCGGGACCATCACGGCCTCTCAGCCGATTGCAGCCGAACTGGGTCTGCGCACAGTGGCTGCCACCACGGGTGGATTGTTGGGTGTGGGAGCCACCAACAGCCTCACCATCACGGCGCTGGATGGCGGTGAACTCGACAACCTGCGCATTGGGGAACTGCTGGCGACCCTCAACCTCAATGGTGGCGCGCCGTTGCTCAGCCTCACCGCGTTGACCGGTGTCACGATCGCCGCCACCGACGCCAACAACCTCACCACCACCGCCAACGGCAACGTCACCGCACTCAGCCTGAGCGCGCTCAGCCTGGTGCAGCCGGGAACGGTGGTTCTGGGCACCGCCGGAAACGATGCCTTGACCGGCGACGGTGCTGCCAACCGCCTCTACGGATTCGGCGGCACCGACACGCTCAATGGAGGGGCGGGCGACGACCTCCTGCGGGGCGGTGCGGGTGCCGACCTTCTGCTGGGTGGGGCGGGCGACGACCTGCTCATCTACGACGCCGCCGACACCACGATCGATGGTGGCCAGGGTGTGGACGTGCTGCGCGTGGAAGCCACCGGCCAACTCAACATGGCCACGGGGTCCAACGTTCGCAACATCGAAACGATCAACCTGGGCAAGGGCGATGGCCGCAGCACGGCCGTGATCAGCGCCGAGGGCTTGCTGGCCAACGGTGTGCAGACCATCCTCATCGAGGGCGACCAGGAAGATGCGGTGACGCTCCAGGGTGCCACCTTCAACGGTCAGGTGCTGGTGGGCCGGCAGGCTTTCCTGGAATACCTCATCACGGCCGCCAATGGCCAAGTCTTCTCGGTTCGGATCGAAGACGGTGTTCCCATCACACCGGCACCCATCTCGGTGATCGGTGGCGGGGGTTGAGGTGACGGGGGCGCCCGACTTCATTGAGGTGATCGATGGCGCGCTGGACGCCGCCTTGTGCCGCGAGGTCATCGACATCTTCGAGCGCAGCCCCCACCGCCGTCCGGGCCGCACGGGCGGCGGGGTCGACCCTACGAAGAAGATCAGCACCGACCTGCCGCTGAGCGACCACGCGCAGTACCGCGAGCTGATCCACCGCATCAGCGCGTCCACTTCGCGCCACCTGATCGACTACTTTCGCCGCTACCACTTCGCCCTGATTGCGCCCCTGGCGCTGACCGTACGCGACCCGGCCAGCGGCCAGCCCACGGCGCTCACGGACGACAACTGGGCCACGCTGGGCGAGCCCAAGGCCGCGGACTACATGCAGACGCTGTACCGCCTGGGTGCGCTGCAGGCCCAGAAGTACGACCGCGGTGTGGGCAACTACGCCTACTGGCATTGCGAGGTGTACCCACATGCGCCGCACAACGAGGCCCTGCACCGCACGCTGCTGTACATGTACTACCTCAATGATGTGGCCGAGGGTGGCGAAACCGACTTCCACTACCAGCAGCGCTCCATCCAGCCCAAGGCCGGCCGCATGGTGATTGCACCGGCCTACTTCACGCACACCCACCGCGGGCGCGTGCCGGTGTCCGAGGACAAATACATCCTCACCAGTTGGGTGCTGCTGCAACGCGCTGAAACCCTCTACGGGCCGCCGCGCTGATCCCTTGCGTGGGTCAGAACGGCAGGCCGATGTAGTTCTCGGCGAGCACCGTCATCGCCGCTTCGGACTGCACCAGATATTCCAATTCCGCCTGCTGCAGACGGTAGCCAATGGCCCCACCGCTGAGTTCGGTCTGTGGGAAGCGGTGCATGAGCGAAGTGAACCACCATGAAAACCGCGAGGCCTTCCACACGCGGGACAGGCAGCGCTGCGAATAGGTGTCGATGCCCGCGCGGCTGCCTTCCTTGAAGAATTCAATGAGGGACGTGCTCAGGTAGTGCACGTCGCTGGCCGCCAGGTTGAGCCCCTTGGCACCCGTGGGCGGCACGATGTGTGCGGCATCACCGGCCAGGAACAGTGACCCAAAGCGCATGGGCTCGGCCACGAAGCTGCGCAGCGGCGCAATGCTCTTCTCGATGGAAGCGCCCGTCACCAGTTGTGCAGCCGCCTGCGGGTCTAGGCGGAGGCGCAGTTCATCCCAGAAGGCCTCGTCGCTCCAGTTCTCCACGCGGTCCTGCAGGCTGCACTGCACGTAGTAGCGGCTGAGCGTGTGGGAGCGCATGCTGCACAGGGCGAAGCCGCGCTCGTGGTTGGAATAGATGAGTTCCTCGGCCACCGGAGGCGTGCGCGAGAGCACCCCCAGCCAACCAAAGGGGTAGACGCGTTCATGCTGCGTGATCGCCTGCGGCGGGACGCTTGCTCGGCACACCCCATGAAAGCCGTCGCATCCGGCAATGAACTGGCAGTGCAGTTCCGTGGCCTGGCCCTGGTGCGTGAAGGTCACCCGAGGATGCTCGCCATCGAAGTCGAGCACCGCCACGTCCTGCGCTTCGTAGTAGGTGATCAGGCCTTTCGCGGCGCGATGGTCCATCAGGTCGCGCGTGACTTCGGTTTGCCCATAGACAACCACGCGCTTGCCTTGGGTGAGGCGGTGCAGGTCGATGCGGTGGCGCGCGCCGCCAAAACACAGATCGAATCCGTTGTGTGGAAGGCCCTCGCGGTGCAGTCGGTCGGCCACGCCAACACGCTCCAGCAGTTCCACCGTGCCGCGCTCCAGCACACCGGCTCGGATACGGCCCAGCACATAGTCGGCGCTGCGCTGCTCCACGATCACAGCGTCCACGCCCGCTTGGGCCAACAGCGCGCCCAACAGCAGGCCCGATGGGCCTGCGCCAATGATCGCCACCTGGGTCCGCTGGGTGATCCCCATGCTGCCTTCCCGCGCCGCTGGCGCCGGTTTGAGAACGCCTTGGCGTTCGTGAACTCCCCTGACGGCGAGTATGCCAACAAGCGTCAGGCGGGGCGACCAAAGCGGTGGATGCCCAATCCGCCCGCTCCATCCCCCTGGCCTCGGGGTGGTCCTCTAATTTCGCAGTCCGCCCTGGTGCAGAATCCCGGCCACCTGACTTCAACCTGACGGAGACAATCGCATGACCGCTCGACCCTGGCTTTCGCAGTATCCAGCCGGCGTCCCCCACGAGATCGACACCCAGGCGTTCTCGTCCATCGGCGACCTGTTCAACAAGAGTGTGGCGCAGTACTCCGCGCGCACCGCCTACGTCAACATGGACAAGTCGATCACCTACGGTGAACTCGAAGTTCTGTCCGCCCAGTTCGGCGCCTACCTGCAAAGCGTGCTGAAGCTGCCCCAGGGCTCACGCGTGGCGCTGATGATGCCCAACCTCCTGCAGTACCCCGTGGCGCTTTTCGGCGTGCTGCGCGCAGGCTACGTGGTGGTCAACTGCAATCCGCTGTACACCGAGCGCGAGCTGGAGCATCAGCTCAAGGATTCCGGCGCGCAGGCCATCGTCATCATCGAGAACTTCGCCAGCGTGCTGGACAAGGTGCTCGCCAAGACCCCGGTCAAGCACGTGATCACCACGCAGATCGGCGACATGCTGGACTTCCCCAAGCGCCTGATCGTCAACACGGTGGTCAAGCACGTCAAGAAGATGGTGCCGGCCTTCAACCTTCCGCAAGCGGTGAAGTTCCGCGACACGCTGGCCCAGGGCTCAGCCCATGCGCTGCAGCCGGTCAAGGTCACGCTGGAAGACCTGGCCTTCCTGCAGTACACGGGCGGCACCACGGGCGTGTCCAAGGGCGCCATGCTCACCCACGGCAACATCGTGGCCAACCTTCAGCAGGCGCATGCCTGGCTGGCCCCCTTCCTCAAGGGCGGCAATCAGGAATTCATCGTCACCGCGCTGCCCCTGTATCACATCTTCGCGCTCACAGCGAACTGCCTGACCTTCTTCAAGATCGGGGCGGCCAACCTGCTCATCACCAACCCGCGCGACATTCCAGGGTTCGTCAAGGAACTCTCCAAGCACCGCTTCACCGCCATCACGGGCGTGAACACGCTGTTCAACGCACTGGTCAACAACGCCGAATTCACGCGCCTGGACTTCTCCAGCCTGCACGTCACCCTGGGTGGCGGCATGGCGGTGCAGCGTGCCGTGGCCGAGAAGTGGAAGGCCATCACCGGCACCACCCTGGTGGAAGCCTACGGCCTGACCGAAACCTCGCCTGCGGCCACCATCAACCCGATGGACCTCAAGGAATACAACGGCTGCATCGGTTTGCCGGTCCCGTCCACCGACGTCAAGGTGTTCGATGACGACGGCAAGGAAGTGGCGCAGGGCGAGCCCGGCGAACTCTGCGTGTTGGGCCCGCAGGTGATGAAGGGCTACTGGCAGCGGCCGGAGGAAACCGCCAAGGTGATCATGCCCAATGGGTATCTGCGCACCGGCGACGTGGCCATCATGGACGAGAAGGGCTACTTCAAGATCGTGGACCGCAAGAAGGACATGATCCTGGTCAGCGGCTTCAACGTCTACCCCAACGAGATCGAGGATGTGGCGGCGCTTCACCCGGGCGTGCTCGAAGCCGCGGCCGTGGGCGTGCCGGACGACAAGTCCGGTGAGGCGGTCAAGCTCTTCATCGTCAAGAAGGACCCGGCACTCACCGCTGAAGCCTTGACGGAGCACTGCCGTGCCAACCTCACGGGCTACAAGGTGCCCAAGACCATCGTCTTCAAGACGGAACTGCCCAAGACGAACGTGGGCAAGATCCTGCGTCGGGAACTGCGCGACGCCTGAGGGGCAGCGGCATGAGCAGCATCCGCATCAGCCGCACCCACGGCACCACGGTGAAGAAGGCCAAGGAGGCGGTGGAGTCCATCGCCGCCGAGCTCAGCCAGGAATTCGATGTCACCTACGAGTGGGAAGGTGCCACGCTGCACTTTCGGCGCTCAGGCGTGGACGGCACCATGACGGTCGGGAAGAAGACCCTGGACATCGAGGCGGAGCTCGGCTTCTTGGTGTCGATGCTCAAGCCCAAGATCGAGCGGGAAATCCACCGCTTCTGCGACGAGCAGTTTGGGCCTGAGGCTTGAGGGCGGAGGGCTGAGGATTTACTTCAGCGACTCCACCAGGTCGACGTACTCCTGCATCGCGTCTTCAGCCGACATGCCTTCAATGGCGGCCCAGGCGTCGTGCTTGGCGCGGCCCTTGAAGTCCATCATGCCCGGGCGCTCGCCCTGCACATCGCCCTCGGTGGCCTGCTTGTACAGCGAATAAAGCTTCAGCAGGTCGGCGTTGCTCGGACGCTCGCTGAGTTCCTGGGCTTCTTCGGCGGCCTTTTTGAACTGGGCCTTCAGTGTCTTGCTCATGGGGTGTTCCTCCGGGGTCTTGCACGGGCCCAAAATGCAGGCCGCCGGGAAGTTTAGTGGAGGCCGGGGTCCGCATGTCGTGCAGAAATAGGGGGTTTGTTCTATGAAAGCGGCGGTGCCCGGGGGGCGCACGTGAGCCTCCATGCGGCCTCCGCGCGCGAGCGCATGGCGCCGGTGGACACCGCCTGGCTGCGCATGGACCGCGAGAACCACCTCATGGCCATCAAAGGCGTGGTGGTGCTGGAAGCGCGCTTGACGCGGGCTGCCCTGGAACGCCTGCTCAAGGAACGGTTGCTCCAGCACTTTCCGCGCTTCACCCAGCGCGTGGTGCAGGACGAGCATGGCGCATGGTGGGAGACGGACGCCGACTTTCGCCTGGAGAACCATCTGCGCCGCCGCCGGTTGCCGGCCGGTGATGAGCACGAAGGCCTTCAAGCGCTGATCAGCCGCATGGCCGGCGAGCCCCTGCCACCGCACCGCCCGCTGTGGGGCGTTGAATGGGTGGAGCGATTCGGTGCGGGCAGTGCGCTGATCATGCGGGTGCACCACTGCATGGCCGACGGCCTGGCCTTGATGGCGCTGATGCGCGCGCTCACGGACGTGGAGCCTTCACCCGACGCGAGCCCTGAGGATCGGCATCGGTGGCGGCAAACGCCGCAAGCCGCGCCGATGCGGGGGCCGGGCGAATACGATGACCCCCTGAGCCCGGAGTGGCAGCAGGTGCTGGGCCGTTGGCTGCAGGACCCGCAGGCCACGGCGCGGCTGGGTCAGGCGGGCGGGTTGTTGGCCTCCGATGTGCTGAAGCTGTTGGTGCTGCCCCAGGACAGCCCCACGCGCCTGAAGGGCCGTGCCGGGCGACGCAAGGCGCTGGCCTGGTCGGCGCCGCTGCCGCTGGGCGAGGTCAAGGCCGCTGCTGCGGCGCTGGGCTGCAGCGTTAATGATGTGCTGCTGTCTTGCGTGGCCGGCGGATTGCGGCGCTACCTGTGCCAGCAGGGCGACGATGTGAGCGGCGTGAACATCCGGACACTGGTACCGGTGAGCCTGCGGTCATCTTCGAGCCGGCGTTTGGGCAACCGTTTTGGATTTGCGCCGCTATTGCTGCCCCTGCACGAACCCAACCTGCTGGCGCGGGTAGCCGTGGTCAGTGAGCGCATGGCTGAGCTCAAGCATTCCCTGCTGCCGCCCATGTCACTGGGCCTGCTGGGCATCCTGGGGTTGATGCCGAGGTCCGTTCAGGGGGCAGCACTGGACCTGTTGGCCAGCAGGGCCACCGCAGTGGTCACGCATGTGCCTGGGCCACGGCGCGCCCGCTGGCTGGCCGGTGTCCGCATCAAGGACTTGATGTTCTGGGTGCCGCAGTCCGGTGACGTGGGCTTGGGCGTGTCCATCATCACGTATGAAGACACCATACGCATCGGGCTGATCTGTGACGCCGGCTTGGTGGGCGACCCATCGCCGATTCTGGAGTTCATGCAGCGGGACTTCAAGCATCTGCTGCTGGCCCTGTTGTTGTGTGCGGATGCCCCGCTGCCCGACGCGACGATGTTCGAGCGCTGGCTGCAGCAGCGCGTGGCCTCGCTGGAGGCGCGCGCCTAGGCAGGACTCAATCGCGGGTCAGGGCGCCGCGTACTGCCCGCTCATCTTGCGGTACAGCTCCCGCGCGCGCCCGTCCAGGTAGGGTGCGGCCAGGGACATCACCTGAAACGCACCGCGCGTGAGCGCCGCCTGGTCCAGCGTCTGCCGTGGGTTGCGCACGAATTCGAAGCTCAGCCAGTGGGTGGCCAGCACGGTCATGTTGACCGCCAGCGTTTCCAGCTCGGCCCGTGAGGTGGGCTTCATTTCGCCGGTGGTCACCAGACCTTCGCAGATGAGGGCCGCGGTGCGCATCTTGTGCGCCAGGATCTGCTTGAAGTGCGTCTCCACGATGCGGTTGCGCGACACCAGGTCGTGCAGGTCGCGGTAGAGGAAGCGGTAGGTCCAGATGTTGTCGAACAACATCTGCATGAACAGCCAGATGTCCTCCACGCGCGCCACCCCGCGGGCCGGCGCGGCCAGCGTCTGCGTGATGCGCCGCTCAAATTCCTCGAAGATGGCCTCGAGGATTTCATCCTTGCTGTGGAAGTGGTAGTACAGGTTGCCCGGGCTGATCTCCATTTCGTCGGCGATCAACTGCGTGGTGACGTTGGGCTCGCCAAAGTCGTTGAACAGGCGCAGCGACACCTCCAGGATGCGCTCGCGCGTGCGGCGTTTCGGCTTGGGCTCCGGCTTGGAGTCCGACTTGGGTACGGCGGCGGTGGTTTCCTTGGTGGCCATGGGTGATCCTCCGGGCGACTTTAGCGCCGGGCGGCCGGCTTGGCACTGCCGGGCGCGCGCCGGCGGGCTGATGCGGGTACCGGTGCCGCATCCACATCCGCATGCTGCCCCAGCTGGGATTTCAGCCGGTCCAGGGTGTCGTTGAGGTCCAGCACCGCGCGGCCCAGGGCACCACTGCGGCGGCGTTTCAGCGTGGACATGGCCGGCGCCAGGCGCCGCGACTCGTCGCGCAACACATCAAGCCGCAGCCGCATGCCGTGGCGGGCCAGCTTCGGTTCGAGTTCATCGCGCCGCGCCAGCAGGGCTGCGCGCGTCTGTTGGTAGGCGTGTTCGCACAAGCGTTGGCGCGAGGCGTAGCTGAACAGGTTGGTGAAGAACATGTCGCCGTCGCCATGGTCGGGCTCGAAGAGCACGATGTCGGCGTCGGGGTACTCCAGTTCATAGCGGGCCATGCCCACTTCCATGCGCGAATGGATCATGGTGCGCAGGGTCTGGCCCAACACCGTGGGCAAGCCGCCGTCCACCAGATGCTTCGTGTCCTCACGGCCCAGACCCATGGCGCGCGCGGCATTGAAGGGCACCAGCGGGTTCACGCACAGCACCAGGCCCGCGCCTTCACGCAGCACCACGGAAGCGTGCAGCGTCTTCTTCAGTGCGCCGTCCACAAACCATCCGCCGTCGATCTCCACGGGCGGGAACAGCCCGGGCAGTGCCGCGCTGGCCTGGATGGCCTGTGAAATGGGCACGTGGTCCAGCCCCTCGTCGCCAAAGGCCGCTGCCTCCCCGGTGTCCAGGTTGGTGGCCACCAGGAACAGCCTGGCCTTGAGCTGGCGGAAATCATCCGTGCCGCCGTGGGCCTCGAACACCTTGCGCAGGTAGGCGGCAATGGTGTCGTTGTCGAAGAGGCCGGTGGGCAGGGCGCGGGTGAGCCGCTGGAAGGACTCCATCCAGCCGCGCGTGCCGCCGCCGCGCACGAAGGCCATCGTGCCCCGTGCGGCGAGTGTGGTGGCTTTCCAGGAGCGCCGCATGAACTCGCGATACGCAGGCATCAGGAAACGCTCAGGGTCCAGCGGCATGCGCGCCGAGTGACCGGCAATGAACATGCGGCACAACTGGGCCGGGGTGATGCCGTTGGCCAGGCCTGCGGTGATGAAGGCCCCGGCGCTCACGCCCACATACTGGTCCATGCCGTTGAGGTCCAGGCCCTCGATGGACTCGGCCAGGGCGTTGAGCGCGCCGATCTCGTAGACCGCGCCCAGGGGACCTCCGCCGGCCAGGGCCAGCGCCACGTTGCCGCGGCGCCGTGAAGCTGCGCGCGGCATCAGTCAGCGGCCTTGTCAGCGGACTTCTTGGTGACCTTTCGCGCGGTGGACTTCTTCGGGGCGCGGGTGGAGGTTGTGGCGGCTTTCTCTACTGCCTTCGCTGCGGTCTTCGTTGCGGCCTTCTTCGCCGGGGCTTTGCGGACCGTGACGGTGGTCTTCTTCGGAGAGCTGGCCTTGGCGGAAGGCTTGGCACTCGCTTTGGTGCTGGCCTTGGTCTCGGCCTCGGCCTTGCCGCTGCCTCCGCCCTTCTGCAGCGTGTCCACCAACGCGCTCAGTTCGGCCACGCGCGCGCTGAGCGTGGCAATGTCTTCATGTGTGGGCACGCCCAAGCTGTGCAGGGCACCGGCCACACGGTTCTC
>JAIYCN010000395.1 GCA_027487995.1 Rubrivivax sp.
ACGAGGAGTTGGCCACGATGATGAATGTTGAAAAGTCCAAGATCCTTCAACGCATCGCCGAATTGGATGTGGAGGACTTCACCGGGGAGAGCGATGGGAGCGAGGCGGCCCCATCTGAGGACCTCCTAAGGCGGCGGGACTCGTTCGCTTGAGCGCGCGTCGCGCTGTTCATCACTTCTGGTCTGGTGAGGCCCGCTTGCCGAGCGCAGCCTCAATCTGCTGCTTCATCTCCGCCCTATTTCCCGATTTGGCCAACTCGTCTGCCAACATTCGGTTCAATTCGGCGTCGACCTCCGATTCGGCGTCATCCGACTCCTGCAGCAGGAGATCCACTTCTTCGCCATCCCGGGCTTGCTGTAGGGCGTCTTCTCGCTCGAGTATGTTCAAATCGTGCGCGGCATTGGCCTCTTGGCTCTCTTGATCGGCCTCCAGAGCTTCCAGCTCCCGCATGTCGTTATCGTGCTCCAATTCCGCCTCCAGGGCATCCCAGTCGGTTTTCTCGAACTCCTCCAGCTTCGCCTTGACCTCGTCCTGATCCGGCAAGCGGAAGATGCCTGCCTTCGTGTCCGCCAGCACCTTGGCGGCCTCCTGATTGACTCTCCGCCTGACTTCTAACTGTTCTTGCGCGTTGCCCGACGCGGCCAACAGGCGGGGCTGGGCCTGTTCGTGCAACCGCCCCACCTGATTCAGCGCGGCCCCCAGGCCCGCAGCCGCGGGCTTAGGCTGGTGTATCGGCGCTTGCTGCTGCGCGGCCGGGGGTGGGGATGCAGGCTTCCAGTTTTCGATACGTTCGCGCAACTCCCGCCGGCTGGGCAAATCCGCGTCCCTGAGCCCTGCCGCCTGGAACACTCCCTTGAGGTGGGCGGCCAAAGCGGTTCTCCCATCCAGGCCAGCGGCCGGTTTGAAGGCATCGCCTCGCGCGGCATGCCGCGTGACCGCCTGCTGGTCGAAATAGTGCTTGAGCTTGGTGGGTATGGGCAACCGGGCCAACAAACCCCGCCGCGCCGGTGCCGCCACAGGCGGGCCGTCGATCAGGGCCTTACCAATCAGGTGATCAAAATTGGCCCGCTCGGCCGTCAATTTGGTCACGGCATCTCGAATCTGTTGCTTGGCCGCTTCCGGCAGGTCAGGCTGACCAGCCTTGGGCAGTCGTCCCGCCAAGTCCATCAACTTTGAATCGATCTGGTCGCGCGCATCGAACAGGGCCTTCACATGGTCCTGTCCCTGGACCTTCTGCCGAACGCCCTTTTCCAACTCGCGTTGATGGTTGGACATCACCCTGGCCAGTTGATCGATGCACTCTTCGATGGCCGCGGCCGCGGGACCCTGGAAGATACCCAGCGAGCCATCGGACGCACGGCTGTCCTTCAGGGTTTTGCGCAAGTCCCTGACCACATCCGCCAAGTCCTGGGCCACCTGCCAAGCCTGCCCGTCTGAGGCAGACTGCAGGATTTCAAGGCTGCCCTGATAACGGCTTTGCGCCGTTTTGATCGATGACAGGACGCGGGTGCCGGTTTCCAGTTGCCGGTTGTGCCCATCGACTTTTTCGGCATCACCGACTGCACCTTTGCCGTGGATCTCCTCGATCAGGCCCAACCGGGTGGAGCCCTTCACCAAGGCTGCCTCGAATGCCTGCGCCCGTCTAAGGTTTTCAGAGGGCTGCCTGCTGCCCGCCGATGCGATCCAGTCTTTCACGCCCGCAGAAACCACGGAGTCCAAGGCCTGCCGGAAGTGGGCGGTGCACTCGGCACGGTGCTGGTGGGCGGCTGCCAGGCGCTGGGTGTTGGCGTTGGATGGCGCGGAACTGACCTTGACCGCGGGCCCTTGCGGCCCACTCACTTGCCCGACAGGCCTGGCCTGAACGGCACCATTGACAGCGGGTGTGTTTGCCATTCGAATTCCTTCTCGGCGTCAGCCGCGCAGGTGCAGCCCCATCATGGGGTCCAAGTTGACCGGAAGATGCACGGTCGTGGGGTTACTGCCCGAAACACTTCTCAGCAACTCATCGGCCACCGAAAGCAATTCGCCCAAGGCGGCCTTGATGTCGTCGGCCTCGGCACCGGCCATCGAAAGCCGGGATTGCAGCAGAAGAAGTCCGGCATCGGATTCCGGCATCAGGGCCATCAGGTTCAGATGAGGCCCCAGGATGGACCCGGAGTTGAAAGGCAGCGCGCGCAGTACCGCTTCGCAAGCCTGGGCGTGATCAGGCGAGAGGGTACCGATCAAAGTGGTGAATTGCAGGGCGTCGCCCGCCGGGTCGGCCACCACTCCCACCACCCAGGACTCGTGCGGTGACTCCAACACCAGCGCGCCCTCGTCAGCCCCTTCGGAAAGCTCTACTCGAATGCGCCGGAGTTCTGAATCTCCCGTCAATAGACCCCGCATCTGTTGGATGAGACCCACGGCCTGCGACGGCGCCACCCGCGCCGGGGAGCCCGTGATGACGTCCTGAGCCGCGCGGCGGCCCTCCAGCACATCCAGCCACTTCTCCCAGACACCGCGTGCGATCGACCACACCGGCTCGAGCGCCAGCGAATCCACGCTCTGATCTTCGGGCCGGCGCACCCGCCACTGCAACAACAGCGCCCCCTCGTGAGACACATACACCCGCAGGCCGCTGGATGCAGGGGCCTCGGCCTGCAGCACAAATAGGCCTAACAGTGCCTCCCGAAGGTGTTCGGAGGGTCGGGGGTTCTTCAATAAGGGGGGTGAGCTTAGCCACCAGTGGCCGCCTGCCGATTCGAGGTGCCAGGCTGCAGCATCTGGTCGGTCGCCGTCCTGCAGCCAAAGCGCTGCGCCGGGTTCCAGTGCGATCGATTGAAGATCGGTGGTCATCCGTTCCTCCACAACGCCACATCAAGGTCATCAATCATGCCGCGACGCTTCTGGCTTTGCAGGATGGCGTCGTAGGTGTAGTCGGCCAGCGCGCCGCTGCGCAGCTTCGCCGCGAGTTCACCCAGGGGCAGGTCCTCGTAGATCCAGCGCGCATGGTTCTCCTGCTTGCGAAAAAGAATCTGCATCGTGAGGTCGACTTCTGCGAGCTTGCGGGCATTGCGCTCCTGCACAGTTCCCGGAACGCTGGGGTTCTTCCAGACATCGAAGGCCTGCTGGTCAATGCGCTTTTCGCGAAGCTGTTTCTTCAGGGCCAGTGTGTAGGCACGCTCCGATATTTCACCCGCGTTCACAAGGCGGAAGAGGAAGTTGGGCTTGAGGTCCCCGAAAAGCTCGGCCTGCAACTGGTCACGAACATAGACGGCCCGCTGCTTTTCGATGGTGATGCCGGATTGATCAGGAAGCTGAATCCCGTGGTTTTTATGGAACCGAAAGTCAGCTTCATTGAGCTGCCCCCGGTCTTTCTTCAACTTCAACACCTCCAGGTAGGTGCGCTCGGTGATTTCACCGCTCCCGAGCTTGCGAAACAACTCGGATGGCGTCAGGGTTTCATGCAGCTCCACGGCGTTCTTGCGCGAGGCCACCATTTCCCACTTGAGAAGCATCTTGGGCTTCTCGATGGTGCTGGGTTGAACCGCCGGTGCTGCCTTGGCGACCTGGGCCGGTGAGGGCGCCTGGACGACAGTAGGAGCGACCACTGGAGCGGCTGGCGCTGGTGCCGCTGGCGCAGGCGCAGGCGCAGGCGATAGGGGCGGGGGCGGGGGCGGGGGCGGGGGCGGGGGCGCCGCCGGTGCGGGTCGGGCCACCATCTCGTCGGGATGCACCGGGGCTGGTAGCCGCTGAAGCCGTTGGCTCTGCGGGTTGAACAGCGGTTGCAGGGCCGGGGCTGGTGGCGCAGCGGGAGGCCTGGGCGCCGCAGCAGCAGGCTGCAGCGGGCGCAAGCCTTGGGCCGCCATGCGCTGCACCACCGGGCGGTTTAGTATGAGGGCGTTGACGAGCGCAGCGGCGTCCCGACGCTCGGTGGCTTGCCGCTCGCGTGCAGACGCGCTGAAGAGGGCCTTCAAAGCCCCGAACGTGGTCTTCTCCCTCAACTGCAGAAACTTCTGGCTGCCGCGGCTGACCAGCCTGAATTCGAATTGCTCCCGTGCGGCCTGCGGCGCTGCATCGCCCCCGATTTGCGCCCTGAAGGCCTGCAGTGCGGCTTCCTGCGGGCGACCTCCGGTGACATTGAGCTCATAGCCGCGGACCGTCGACCCGCCAGTGGTGGCCACTCGGTTTTCAACGCCTGCCATGAGAGGCTCCTCAGCCCCGAATGGCGCCG
>JAIYCN010000016.1 GCA_027487995.1 Rubrivivax sp.
CTTGCCGCAAGGCATGGACACGCCGGTCGGCCACAACGGCGCGCGCCTGTCCGGTGGCCAGCGTCAGCGCCTGGCCATTGCGCGCGCCTTGTTCAAGGACGCCCCCATCCTGATCCTGGACGAGGCCACCTCGGCCCTGGACAGCGAAAGCGAACGGGCTGTGCAAGGCGCCCTGGAACACCTGATGCAGGGCCGCACCACCATCGTCATTGCCCACCGCCTGTCGACCATCGAGCATGCCGACCAGGTGGCCGTGCTGCAGGAGGGTCGGCTGGAAGAGCACGGCACACCGGCCGAACTGCTGGCGCGCAACGGCCTGTTTGCACGACTGCACGCCCTGCAATTCCGAACGGAGACTTGAGCCATGAGCGACGCATCATCCCGCCCCATCAGCCGCTGGCCGGTGCCCCAGGTGGCGGACCTGCCCGAAGACCTGCGCGAGCGCATCCTGGAGGTGCAGGCCAAGGCTGGCTTCGTACCCAACGTATTCCTGGCGCTGGCCCACCGCCCCGAGGAATTGCGCGCCTTCCTGGCCTACCACGACGCGCTGCTGCTCAAGCCGGAGTTGCCGCCCGCGCCAGACGGGTCACCCAGCGGACTGAGCAAGGGCGAGCGCGAGATGATCATCGTGGCCACATCGGGCGCCAACCACTGCTTGTACTGTGTGGTGGCCCATGGCGCCATCCTGCGCATCTACGAAAAGAAGCCCCTGCTGGCCGACCAGATTGCGATCAATCACCGCAAGGCCGACCTCACGCCACGTCAGAGGGCGATGCTGGATTTCGCCATGAAGGTGTGCACGGACTCCGCGGCTGTCGAGGAGGCGGACTTCGCCGCGCTGCACGCACAGGGGTTCACCGACGAGGACATCTGGGACATCGGCGCCATCACGGCCTTTTTCGGCTTGTCCAACCGCATGGCCAACATGACCGGCATGCGGCCCAACGACGAGTTCTTCCTGATGGGGCGGGTGCCGCGCAGCAAGGGCTGAGGCGCGGCGGCAGGCCGGGCATCAGAGCAGCACGATGTCGTACTGCTCAGGGTTCATTGAGGCCTCGGCGGTGAGTGAAATGGGCTTGCCGATGAATTCGCTCAAGCCCGCCAGGTGCACGCTCTCCTCGTCCAGCAGCATCTCCACCACGGCGGGGCTGGCCACCACGCGGAATTCCCGCGGCTCGAACCGCCGGGCTTCCCGCAGGATTTCGCGCAGTACGTCGTAGCAGACCGTGCGGGCGGTCTTCACTTCACCACGGCCATCGCAGGTGGGACAAGGCTCACACAGCAAGTGGGCCAGGGACTCGCGTGTGCGCTTGCGCGTGAGCTCCAGCAGGCCCAGCTTGGTGAACTCGCCCACCGTGGTGCGGGTCCGGTCACGCGCAAGCTGCTTATGCAGCTCGGCCACCACCGCGTGCCGGTGGTCCTCACGGGACATGTCGATGAAGTCGACGATGATGATGCCGCCGAGATTGCGCAGGCGCAGTTGCCGCGCGATGGCACCAGCCGCCTCGAGGTTGGTCTTGAAGATGGTGTCTTCGAAGTTGCGCCCACCCACGAAGCCCCCGGTGTTCACATCCACCGTGGTCAGGGCCTCGGTCTGGTCGATCACCAGGTAGCCGCCACTCTTGAGGTCCACGCGACGGTGCAACGCGCGCGAGATCTCTTCGTCGATGTTGTGCAGGTCGAAGATGGGCCGCTCGCCGCTGTAGTGCTGCAGCTTGGCCACCGCGCCTGGGGTGTAGGTGGCACCGAAGGCCTGCAGATGCTCGAACTGCAGGCGCGAGTCGATGCGGATGCTGTGGGTGTCCTCGTTGCTGAGGTCGCGCAGCACGCGTTCGGCCAGCGTCAGGTCCTGGTGCAGCAGGGTACCGGCCGGTTGGCGGTGGCTGCCCTCGCGGATGGCGGCCCAGGTGCGACGCAGGTACGCAATATCAGCAGCCAGTTCAGCGTCGGTGGCGTCTTCGGCATTGGTGCGCAGGATGAAACCCCCGGGCTCCGCACCGGCCGGGTCGCGACCCTGCTCGGCCTGCGCCGCCTGCGTGGCCAGGGTCATCACGCGTTCACGCAGTTGCTCGCGCAATTCGGCCGATTCGATCTTCTGCGAAATGCCGATGTGTCGGTCGTGGGGCAGGTACACGAGCAACCGGCCCGCGATGCTGATCTGCGTGCTCAGCCGCGCACCCTTGGTGCCGATGGGGTCCTTGAGCACCTGCACCATCAGGGACTGGCCTTCGAACACCAGACGCTCGATGGGGGTGGGCGTGGTGGCCGCGGGCGATTGCTCCAGGCGGGCGGTGATCTGCGTGTGCAGGTCGGCCACGTGCAGAAAGGCCGCACGCTCCAGCCCGATCTCCACGAAGGCACTCTGCATCCCTGGCAGCACCCGCACCACCTTGCCCAGGTAGACGTTGCCCACCCGGCCGCGCTCGAGCGAACGCTCCAGGTGCAGTTCCTGGATGGCGCCGTTTTCCACCACGGCCACACGCGTCTCCTGGGGGGTCCAATTGATGAGGATGTCTTGCATGGGGTTACCGAAAACCTGGTGCTCAAGCTCGAATCAGAACACCACCTGAGCCTGCCGCAGCAGGATGGCGGTCTCGTGCAGGGGCAGGCCCATGATGCCGCTGTAGCTGCCTTCGATGCGGGAGATCCATGCCGCTGCGGTGCCTTGAATGCCGTATGCACCGGCCTTGCCACGCGGCTCGCCGCTCTTCACGTAGGCCTGGATGTCGCTCTTTGCCAGGGTTTGGAAGTGAACCCGCGACGTGCTCAGCAGGGCCGACCGCCGTCGCCCGCTGCCCACCGCCACGGCGGTGAGCACCCGGTGCGTGCGGCCGGAGAGCGACTTGAGCATCTCTCGGGCCTCCTCATCATCCTGTGGCTTGCCCAGAATGCGCCGACCCAGCACCACGGTGGTGTCGGCGCACAGCACCGGGGCCACCGGCAAGCCGCGGCGGCGCAAGCGCTTGAGGGCCGCGTCCAGCTTCAAGGCGGTGACCCGCTGCACGTAGTGCTCGGCACTTTCACCAGGGTGCACCACTTCCAGGGCCTCGGCGTCTTCATCGTCGCCGGGCACCAGCGCCTGATGCTGGACGCCCAACTGATCCAGCAGCTGCGCGCGGCGCGGGCTTTGGGAGGCGAGATGGATGAATGCGTGCTTCATGCGCGGGGCTTACTCGCGGTGATAGGGATGGCCGATGGTCACGGTCCAGGCGCGGTACAGGGCTTCGGCCAACATCACCCGCACGAAGGCGTGGGGCAGCGTGAGGTCAGACAAGCGCCAGGTCTCATCGGCCTGCTGCTTGATTCGCTCATGCAGCCCATCGGGGCCTCCGATCATGATCGCCACATCTCTGCCGTCTTCCCGCCATGCCTTCAGGCGGTCGGCCATGGCCACCGTGCTCAGCCGCTGGCCGCGCTCATCGAGCACCACCAGGCGCGAGCCCTTGGGTCGCGCGTCTTCCAATCGTGCAGCCTCGGCCGCCATGCAGGACTCGGGCGACTGACCACTGCGGTTCTGGGCCTTGACTTCCTTGAGCTCCAGCCGAAGCTCGGGGGGGAACCGCTTGGCGTACTCGTCCCAGGCGCTGTCGGCCCAGGCCGGCATGCGCTGCCCGACGGCCAGGGCCCACAACTTCATGTATCAACCGCGGCTGGTTTTGTCTGCAGGCTTTTTGCGGGCGACGGGGGCCTTGGCCGGCGCGGCCTTCTTGGCAGGCGCGGCTTTCTTGGCAGGCGCGGCTTTCTTGGGAGCGCTGGCCTTCACAGGCGCCTTCTTTGCTGCCGCCTTTTTTGCTGCTGTCTTGTTGGCAGGAGCAGCCGCATTCACCTTGGAGGCCGCAGCCTTCTTCGCAGGCGCCTTGCCTTTGGCGGCGGGTTTCTTCCCCGCGGGCGCGGCAACCGACTCATCATCCGCGGAGGCGCTGGCCTTGGGCAGGCCCTTGACCTCGGCAGCCTTGAGCTTCACCGGCTTGTCACCCCAGATCTCCTCGAGGTGGTAGTACTCGCGGATGGTGGGCTGCATGATGTGCACCACGGCCGCGCCGCAGTCCACGATGATCCACTCGCCGTTGTCTTCGCCTTCGGTGCGCAGCACGGCCAAGCCGGCGGCCTTCACCGAGTCACGCACACTGGCGGCCAGGGCCTTGGTTTGCCGGTTGCTGGTGCCCGAGGCCACCACCACGCGCTCGAACAGCGGCGACAGATGCTCGGTATTGAAGACGCGAATGTGTTGAGCCTTCACATCCTCGAGTCCGTCGACGATGGCGCGCTGCAGCTTGCGGATGTCCATTGAGCTCCTGTTGCTAAAGGGGTTGGGCTGCCCGGTACAGCCCATGTTCGGCAATATAACGCGCCACCGGCGCGCTGACACGGTCCAGGATGACACGGCCCCCAGCGGCATCTGTGCGAATCGCGGTGGAAGACACATCCCAAGGCGCCATGTGCAGGCGCTCGATGGGCAGGCCTTTCAGCACATCCGGCACAAGAGCACTGCCCTGCCCCGGCCGCTGGGCCACCGCCAGCTTTACCCGCGCCACGACGTCCTGCCAGCGATTCCAGGTGGGCAGGTTGAGGAACTGGTCCCGGCGATGCTCGATACGCTCGGCACGATGGACATCCTCGTCAACAATGC
>JAIYCN010000392.1 GCA_027487995.1 Rubrivivax sp.
ACGTCAACCGCGCCCCTCGCCCGGATTTCAGGGCCGCGGGCCGGCCTTACGGACGGATGACGGATGACGGAGATCGGAAGACGGATGCCGGAGGACGGAGTAGCTCCGGCTGGAACGGTCACGACATAGTATCCACTTTGGAGCCAAGAGATCGTATCCAGGTGGGTACTGTTGAGGTTGATGATGGGAAAGGGACTAGGCGGCAAGACCGTGCGCTTTGGCGGAGCGGCTTGGCGCGGAGCCAAAGCGCATGGTCTGAAGATTGAGTTCGCCGACGAGCAGGTGGCTGAACCAGATCTCGACGACGTTTTCGTCGAGCCGTCGTAGGCCGACATCCCAGCCGGCGAGCGCCGTACTGATGAAGAGCGAGTGCCCTTGGTAGGAGATGTTCCCGGTGGGGACCACCCTGCGCACCAGATAACCGGGGCCATAGCCGAGCTCCGGGCGATCCCGGGGCAGGGCGCGGGGCGAGCGGCGATAGAGCTCGGCCGGTCGGCGCCCGCCCAGCGCCTCATGCGGCCGGACTTCGTTGTGCTCGCGGCGCCACACCTCCAAGGCCGTCTGCTGGGCCTTGGCGTCCACCTGGCGTTGGGACTCCACCTCGAACTTGATGTCGCGGTGCAGGCGCTCGTGAGCCCCGTTGTCCTGCGGGTGCGCCGGGCGGCTATGCTCCAGGTGGATCCCCAGGGCGACCCAGCTGGCGGACAGGCGGGTCAGCCCCAGCGGGCCCTGCGTGCTGGCGAAGGGCACCCCATTGTCGCTCTTGATCACCTTGGGCAGTCCGTGTTGCCGGAACAACCGGTTTATCTCCGCCTCGACCGACTCCGTGCGACCGTTGGGCGGCAGATGGGCGCACAGCACATACCGGCTGAACGCGTCGCGTACCGTCAGCGGCTCGCACCGACTCCCATCGGCGGTGCGCCACCAGCCCTTGTAATCGATCGTCCACACGTCGTTGGGCTCGCGCGCCACCCGCGCGGCCACCGTGACGCTGACCGGCCGGCGCACCCGTGGCTTGCGCGTCGCCACCAGGCCGCAGGCCTTCAGCACCCGATGGCAGGTCGACCGGCTCAGTTTGCGGCCCAAGTTCTCCGCGAAGAGCTGGCCGAGCTTCTTCGGCCCCCAGTTCGGCCAAGCGCTCTTGAGCATCACCAGGTGGCAAACCTCCTCCTCCTGCAGCCGATGGGGCGAATGCAGCGGCCGCCGGCTGCGATCCGCAAGCGCCTGCAGGCCCTCCCGGCGCGCCCGGTCACGCCATAGCCGGCCGGTTTTGCGGGTGATCCCAAACTCCCGGCACAACGCGCTGAGGTTGGCCCCCGCGGCGACGGCCCGCTGCACAAACTTCCTTCTTTGTTCGATCATGGTGGTGGTTCTCCACGGCATGCTTCCTGCCCATCACAGGTCGCCCGCCGTTTCGATCACCTGGATACCATGTCCTGACACTCCGCATGGTTACTATGTCCTGAAACCGTACCCCCTGGCAGATCACCCAAATGAGCGATGTACGCCGAGAGTTTGTGACCAAGGCCCTGCAAGGTGGGGTCAGTTTCGCGATGCTGTGCCGGGAGTACGGCATCAGCCGGAAGACGGGCTACAAGTGGAAGGAGCGCGCGGTGGCCGACGGGCTCAACGCGCTGGCGGAACACAGTCGGCGACCACGCCGCAGCCCGCGGCAGCTGGACGAGGATCAGACCTGCGCGCTGATCCGGCTGAAGCTGCGGCATCCGCAATGGGGTCCGAAGAAGCTGTGCTTGGTGTATGCGCGGCAGCACGCGACGGTGCCCAGTGTGAGCAGCTGCCACCGGGTCCTGCGGCGGGCGGGGCTGGTGCAGTCCCGGCCCCGGCGGATCCACCGGCCGATGGCGCGGCTGCAGAGCGCGGTGGTGGCCGGGGAGCCGAACGACGTCTGGACGGTCGACTTCAAGGGCTGGTGGCGGCTGGGCAACGGCGCACGGTGCGAACCGCTGACCATCCGGGACGCGTTCAGCCGCTTCCTGCTCGCGGTGCGGCTGCCCGGGGGGACGGACACGGCCAGCGTGCGGCCGGAGTTCGAACGGGCCTTCCAGCTCTATGGGTTGCCCCGGATGATCCACAGCGACAACGGCAGTCCGTTTGCCAGCCACAAGGGCCCCTTGGGGTTGAGTGCGCTCTCGGCCTGGTGGGTCAGCCTGGGGATCGAGCTGGATCGGGGCCGGCCGGCGCATCCCCAGGACAACGGGGCGCACGAACGGATGCACCGGGATCTGGAGGTGGAACTGGCGCAAAGGGTGCAACCCGACGCCGGGACCCAGCAGGCGGCCTGCGATGTCTGGCGGCAGGAGTTCAACTGGGAGCGACCCCACGAGGCCCTCGACGGGCGGTGCCCGGGGGAAGTGTATCGCAAGTCAGCCCGCGCCCTGCCCCAGTCGACCGCGCCGCTCGACTACGGAGCGGGCTTCTTTCCCCGCAGGATCAGCGGCCACGGCACACTGAAGTGGCGCCAGGAGACGATCTTCGTGTCCAACGCCCTCGCCGGATTGACCGTGGGACTGAAACTATCCGGGCCCAACGAACTCCAAGTGTGGCTCAACTATCTGCTGGTCGGCTCGATCGAACTGCAGACGAACAGCTTCCGTGGGGCGCCAAGCCGCCCCACGGAAGCTGCCCGTCTCTCTGCGTGAACCCTCCCCTTCACCCGGAATCACCCTCTAACCCATCACCCAAAACTGTTACCCGGGTGTTACCTATGTCCTGACACTGAACTGTTACCCTTGTCCTGACCACACCGACCGTTCCGACTACTGACTACCGCCCACGGTCAACCGCCCACCGGGCGGTTCCGTCGTGACTCCACCGGCGCGGGCGGCACGGTGAACGCGATGCTCACCCCGCTCACCTCCGCGCGCCTCGCGGCCGGCCGCGTCCTCCGTGAACCCCCCGGCGCCACCCCGGGCTACTGGGCCGGCTGCCCCGGCGTCTGCTTCGATGCCGCCGATCAGGCGTGGTACCTCACCTACCGCCTGCGGCGCCCCCGCGGCGTCGCCCCGGACCGCGGCGGCGAGGTTCGCATCGCCCGCTCGACCGATCTCGAAGGCTGGGAGGACGTCCTCGCCCTCACCAAGGACCGCTACGGCTCCGCCTCCATCGAACGCAGCTGCCTGCACCGCGGGCCCGACGGCCACTGGCACTACTTCACCAGCTACGTCCACCCGGACGACGGCCGCT
>JAIYCN010000383.1 GCA_027487995.1 Rubrivivax sp.
CCCTGCTCAAGCTGGTGGAAGGCACGATGGCCAGCGTGCCGCCGCAGGGTGGACGCAAGCACCCCAACCAGGACTTCCTGCAGATCGACACCACGAACATCCTGTTCATCTGCGGTGGCGCCTTTGACGGTCTGGAGAAGGTGATCCAGAACCGCACCGAGAAGTCCGGCATCGGTTTCTCCGCGTCCGTGCAGTCCAAGAGCGAGAAGCGGGTGTCCGAACTGTTCCGAGATGTGGAGCCGGAAGACCTCATCAAGTTTGGTCTGATCCCCGAACTGGTCGGCCGTCTTCCCGTGGTGGCCACCCTGGGCGAGCTCACCGAAGACGCGATGATCCAGATCCTCACCGAGCCCAAGAACGCGCTGGTCAAGCAGTACGAGCGCCTGTTCGCCATGGACGGCGTGGAGCTGGAGATGCGGCCTTCGGCCTTGGGTGCCATTGCGCGCAAGGCGTTGGCCCGCAAAACCGGTGCCCGCGGTCTGCGCTCCATCGTGGAGCACTCGCTGATCGACACCATGTTCGACCTGCCCACGCTGGACGGCGTGGCCAAGGTGGTGGTGGACGAGCACAACATCGAGGAAGGAACCAAGCCCCTCCTCGTGTATCGCGAGACCAAGGCCAGCGCCTGAAAACGGCTCGTGTGGGTGCACAATCAGGCGGTTCACAACCGCCTTTTTTCATTTGTCTACCGGTTTCATCTTGTGTTCTGATGGAGCCACTTGCAATCCTTCTCCCGGCCCCCAAGTGAGGCTGTGAAAGAGAGGTCCTTATGCCCGGCCAAGCCCCCCTGATCGAAGACCCAGTCAGCCTGCCGCTGTTGCCCCTGCGCGACGTGGTGGTGTTCCCCCACATGGTGATCCCGCTCTTCGTGGGTCGCCCCAAATCCATCAAGGCCCTGGAAGCGGCCATGGAAGCCGGCCGCCAGATCATGCTGGTGGCCCAGCGGGCCGCGGGCAAGGATGAGCCCAAGGCCGATGACATGTTCGAGATTGGGTGCATTTCCAGCATCCTGCAGATGCTCAAGCTGCCGGACGGCACCGTGAAGGTGCTCGTGGAAGGCTCGCAGCGCGCCCGCACGGTGAAGATCGAAGACAGCGGCGAGTACTTCTCGGCCGATGTGGTCAGCGTGGCCGCCGAGAACGAGGCCTCCCCCGAGATCGAAGCCCTGCGCCGCGCAGTCACTCAGCAGTTCGACCAGTACGTCAAGCTCAACAAGAAGATTCCGCCGGAGATCCTCACCTCCATCGCGGGTATCGATGACGCTGGCCGCCTGGCCGACACCATCGCTGCACACCTGCCCCTGAAGTTGGAAGCCAAGCAAAGCGTGCTGGACCTGTACGACGTGGCCAAGCGGTTGGAAAAGCTGCTGGAGCTGCTCGAGCACGAGGTCGACATCCTGCAGGTGGAAAAGCGCATCCGCGGCCGCGTGAAGCGCCAGATGGAAAAGAGCCAGCGCGAGTACTACCTCAACGAGCAGGTCAAGGCCATCCAAAAGGAACTGGGTGACGGCGAGGAAGGCGCCGACCTTGAGGAACTGGAGAAGAAGATCAAGGCGGCCCGCATGCCCAAGGAGGCACGCCAGAAGGCCGATAGCGAGCTCAAGAAGCTCAAGCTGATGTCGCCCATGTCGGCCGAGGCCACCGTGGTGCGCAACTACATCGACACCCTGGTGAATCTGCCCTGGAGCAAGAAGACCAAGGTCAAGCACGACCTGTCGAATGCCGAAGAGGTTCTCAACGAAGACCACTTCGGTCTGGAGAAGGTCAAGGAACGCATCCTGGAATACCTCGCGGTGCAGCAGCGCGTGGACAAGGTCAAGGCGCCCATTCTGTGCCTGGTTGGCCCTCCGGGTGTGGGCAAGACGAGCCTGGGCCAGAGCGTGGCGCGTGCCACCGGCCGCAAGTTCGTGCGCATGGCCCTGGGCGGCGTGCGCGACGAGGCCGAGATCCGCGGTCACCGCCGCACCTACATCGGCTCCATGCCGGGCAAGGTGCTGCAGTCGCTCACGAAGGTGGGCACGCGCAATCCGCTGTTCCTGCTCGACGAAATCGACAAGCTGGGCATGGACTTCCGCGGTGACCCCTCTTCGGCCCTGCTCGAAGTGCTGGACCCCGAGCAGAACCACACCTTCAGCGACCACTACATCGAGGTCGACTTTGACCTCAGCGATGTGATGTTCGTGGCCACCTCGAACTCGATGAACATCCCGCCGGCGCTGCTGGACCGGATGGAGGTGATCCGCCTGTCGGGTTACACCGAGGACGAGAAGGTCAACATCGCGCAGACCTATCTGCTGCCCAAGCAGCGCAAGAACAACGGCGTGAAGGACACGGAGTTGTTGGTGGAAGAAGGTGCCATCCGCGGCATCATCCGCTACTACACCCGCGAGGCCGGCGTGCGTTCGCTGGAGCGCGAAGTGGGCAAGATCTGCCGCAAGGTGGTCAAGGGCCTGCAGCTCAAGAAGTACACCGGTCAGGTGGTCGTGAATGAGGAAAACCTCAACGACTTCCTGGGTGTGCGCAAGTTCGACTTCGGCCGCGCCGAAAAGACCGACCAGGTGGGGCAGGTGGTGGGCTTGGCCTGGACGGAAGTGGGCGGTGATCTGTTGACGATTGAAGCCGCCGTGATGAACGGCAAGGGCAACATCATCCGCACCGGACAACTGGGCGATGTGATGAAGGAGTCGGTGGAAGCCGCACGCACCGTGGTGCGTTCACGCGCCCGCATGCTGGGCATCAAGGACGAATTGTTCGAGAAGCGCGACATCCACATCCATGTGCCCGATGGCGCCACACCCAAAGACGGCCCGAGCGCGGGCATCGCCATGACCACGGCCTTCGTTTCGGCCCTCACCGGCATTCCGGTGCGCGCGGACGTGGCCATGACGGGTGAGATCACGCTGCGTGGTGAAGTGACGGCCATCGGCGGCCTGAAGGAAAAGCTGTTGGCGGCTCATCGAGGTGGCATCAAGACGGTGCTCATCCCCGAAGAGAACGTCAAGGACCTTCAGGACATTCCCGAGAACGTGAAGAACCACATCGAGATCGTGCCGGTGAAATGGATCGACAAGGTGCTGGAGATTGCCTTGGCCTCGCGGCCCCAGCCTTTGCCCGATGAGGAGCCTGCGGCAGCTGCGGCAGCCGCGCCGGCCAAGGATGCTGCACCGGCCACGGATGCAGGCGGGGAGGCCATCAAGCACTGAGCCTGGTGGATGGTGCGAGCCCTTCGCTTGCGAGGGGTCGCATCCACTTCCTCGACTGCAAGCCCCGCTTGCACGCAGGTTAAAAAGTGTTGTATAGTTATGGGCTCGACGGATGTGAGACCAAGCACATCAAGGAAACGTTGAGACGATGCGGGAATAGCTCAGTTGGTAGAGCGCAACCTTGCCAAGGTTGAGGTCGCGAGTTCGAGCCTCGTTTCCCGCTCCAAGTTCTTCAAAAAGTGAAGCGCCTGCTTCCCTTTTTTGTCGGTGACCACGGTGATGCTGGCTTCCTGCACACGGTGGTGGTCGACGCGGTTTCAGGCGGCGTGCTAATCTGCGCGCTGTCCTCGCGGCGCGATAGCAAAGCGGTTATGCCCCGGATTGCAAATCCGGTTAGGGCGGTTCGACTCCGCCTCGCGCCTCCAAATAAATCAACGACTTAGCCCGGCCTCACCGCTGGGCTTTGTTGTTTTCGGGCTCCATGTAGCTATCGTGTAGCGGAAGGTGCGTCGTTTTGTACCTGGGCTGCTCACAGTGTGAGCCATTCACCAGCCACTAATGGCCGTTGACTGACCTCACCCCTTGGCATTCCAGCATGCGCCTCTATCGGCAGGCTCAAGACCGGCAGTGGGGCCCGGTGCTGGAACAGATGGCAGCAGATCTGTCTGGCTTGACTGTCAACGCCGGAGCCAATCACACCCACCCGAAGTCTTCTTGACCTCCCTGCACAAACGGGGTGGGGCAGACCTGGAGGTTGTGGGTGAGGCCCAGACAAAGAGCGAGATCGAGGTTATGGGCGGAACTGGTGGGTTGAGGCAGGATTCAGTAACATCCCAACACGTCGCGGCCCAGCGTTTGCTCGAAAGCTTGGCCACAGTTCTAATCAGCCGTCTGTTGGGGACATGATGAAGTTGATTGCACAGAGCCTCTTGGCTGCCACGTACCTGGTTCTGAGCCCGCCCGCGGCGGCTGAAAGCGCCACCATCATCGGTAGCGGCGATGTTCGCATGTGTGAGCGCCTGGCCACGAAATACGGGAACACTTCGCCGAGCGACCAGTGGAAGAACCAGTGCCGCCAAGCTGCGACTGAACAAGACAACTGTGTGCGGGCCACCGGCTGGGCGCCCGGCAAACCAGCGACCGCTGCGACGACCGCCTGTTGGGAGAACTTCGACAACAAGGTGAGAAGCCTTCCCAGGTAGCGGCTGGCACCCAGCTCCAACTTCCTGGAGGGTCGATGCAGATGCGGATGACCATTCCTCTGTCCATCGACGCGTTTGGTTTCTCGGTAAACCGCGCCGTCTGGCCACAACATCACGCGTTCAAGCCGCGTTCAATCGCCGTGCGGCGTCGGATATAGCCGCCACTCTTCGGAGAATCCTTCATGGCCACCTTGTCGAACCTGAATTTGACGGGTATCGCCGGCAACTCGGCAGCCCGCACGAAAGGCCTGGCAGGCAGCGCAGATGCGCTCAGCCAGGGCGACGCGCTGGACAAGCTCCAGGATGTCCTGACCAACCTGACCACCGTCGATGGACGGCGCACGCGCAGCGGCTATGTGCGGGTGTTGAACTCAAGGCACAACACCAACATGACCCTGGAAAACCACGGTGGTTGGTTCATGGCTTTTCACGGCAATCGCAATCGCGAAACAGCCACGGTGCTCAAGGCCCTGGTCGCCAAGGCAGGTATCAACGATGAAAAGCTCGACGCTTACCTGAAGTCCAAGATTGACGGTGGTGCCAAGCTCAAGGTGTCGACCCTTCAGGAACACCTCCAGAGGGCGCTGAAGTCCTCTGGAGCGCCTGCATCGCGTCAAGGCCTGATTCAAGCACCGCCACCGCAGCCTGTTATTCCGCGGGCGCCTGCTGCAAGAAGCAGTCAACGGGTGCAGGCGCCGGCCGACGACCCGTCGCATGATGTGCCGCCGTCCCACCCACCGCAGCATGCGCTGCAGCGTGGGCAGGGCGAGCGGCGACCGCCACAAGCCAGCGTCGATATCAGCGACGTAACCCACCTGTTCGATCCGATCAGCGAGGCTTCGGTGTCCAACCGGCCCAGCCAGTTGGAGGTTCCGATCCCGCCCGACGATCAGAGCGAGGTCTACGCTGGGGATCGGCAAAGCCTTGTCGACCAGGGTGAATTCCCGGATGGGCGCATCGCTTATCACGCGGAGGATTGGCTGGACGACAGGGGCAACGATGAGTTGAATGAAAAGTTCAGCGAAAGGTCCAGCGACAGATCCAGCGACAGATCCAGCGAGCGGTCCGGCCGGCAACCGAGCGTACGGGTCAGCGAGCGATCCAGCCTGCACCCGAGCAACCCCGCGCCGCAAGAGCCCTCAGGCTCCATTGGCAATGAACCCCTGGATCTGGGTGCTCTCAGACAGGACAGGCGCAACACCCAGGCGTACCCCGCGCTCAAGAAACTCGACGAGGATCTCCCAGAGTTCGACGGGTTTTCGCGCTCTTCCAGCTCGCAGCGTTCGCAGCGCTCGCCGCAGGCGACTCGGGCGCAGTCGGTCGGGCTTGAGGAGGTGCAGCTGTACAACAGCGATCAGGTACATGACGCCCAGCCGGCTGCCTGGGAGCTTGTCCGGGCACGCGATGAAACCGGCGACCCGGCGGAAAGCCCAGTGTCCATGGGCAATCTGATCGCCAGCTACACCGATCGGCTTCGTCTACGCCTGGAGAACTTGGCCAAGGCCCAAGATGGTTATGCCGAGGATGCTGACCTGCCGTCTTACAAGGCGAACTACGCGCTGCCGCTGCAAGAGGCCCGTGAAGAGGCCAAGGCGAGTCTCAAGGTCCTGCTTGAAATGAAGTCGCTGTCATCGGCGTCGGTGCGTTGGGCGCTTGAGTCGGTCGACTCTGATGCAGCCGAGTTTTGGCAGCCTGCGCTTGACAAGAATGCCCTGCCCCTGGAATTGCTCGCGACACTGTGGAAAGACTCCTTGAGCAACGAGCAGGAAAATGCGCTGTGGGCGGAGGGGTCGCGGCAGCTCCTGGACGCCGCCGCCGAGAAGCTTCAGGAGGCGAAGTGGGCACTCGACGACTTTGACGCGGGAGCCGATGAGGCAGGGACCGATGCAAAAGTCCGCTTGGAGCAGCGCAAGCCGTTTTTATCGGATGTGGCCGCTTCCACGAAGGAAAAGGAGCACTGGGAAACCACACAGGCCTTGACCCGAAACAAGGGGCAGGGTCTGACCGAGGCCTTCAATACTTTTGCTCAAACCTACCAACGATTGGTGGACGCGATCGCGGAACCGGCCATCCCGTGGACAGCCCCTGAGCGAAAGCCCGCCACCAAGCAGGCGCAGGCGTTCCAAGAGCCCAAGGCCGCGGCGCTGGACCTACAGAAGCAGGAGTTGGAGCGCGCACAGGCCGCAGCTGCGGCCAACGAGGCCAGGCGGCGAGCGGACGAGGCCAACACCGCGCTGAAGACCGTCATTGGTAACCAATTTGCCGACTTCAAGGGGTTGTTTACGCATGACGGCTACCTGCGCGAGCGTGCCCGCGACCCGAGCAATTGGAGCGACGTTGCCTTGCAACTCAGATCTCAAGCGAAGACCGATGATCTGGGGGATGACGCGCCGTACCGAAACAAGTACACCGACTTTGCCGACCATTTTGGTAACAGTTTGGTCGATGCTGCCAAGCGCTACTTGCCTGATCTTCCAGTGGACATGCGCAGAGACCGAGAGAAAGAAGTCCGGGATGCGCTCGGCACATTGGTCGGCAACCTCAGGAAGATGACGGATGTGAAACAGGCGCAGGTGGACACCAGCGACCCAACCGGAGCGCTGAAGCATTTGCGCGACAGCCGCGGAGGCGAAAAAGAGAAGGCCTTCAACGGTCAGCCCAAGTCGCTCGACGATATTCGCTTACGGGCGCAGTTTCTCAAGGAAGGGCTCCTGCCTCACCGTCAGGAGACCCAAGCCTTGCACGAGAAGAGGCTGGAGAAACTCGAGCTCGAGTTGAAGGACGTGGTGGCCAAGCGAGATGAACGACTCACTTGGCAGAAGTCGGTCAAATATGAAGCCCTGACCGAACTGCGCGAGTGGGCTGAGAGCAGGCGCGGAAATGGGCCGGTTGCTCAGCCCGCTGGCTCGGAGCAAGTGCCATACGAAACGTTGGAGGAAGCACTCAAGGAGCTCGAAGCCAGGGATGCCGAGATGCCCTCCCTCGTCACCCTCGAGGATCGAGTTGTCGAGCTCGAGCAGACGATCCGCGAAGAACATGCAAGCTTTGAACGGTATGAGCAACGATGGGAAGCCGGCAACACGAAACTCGAGGGTGACCTGCGGCTGATCGGCGAAATGCTCAATTCATCCAGAATGACGAGTGACCGCCTGAGCGAGCTTGAGGACAAGCATCTTCAAGCCCTGCCGAAATTCTGGTGAGCCGCCGCTACGCCACCACCTCAACCAGTTGCATCATCCCCAGGTCTTCGTGGTCCAGGGCGTGGCAATGCCACACGAACTTGCCCTTGAAATCCTCGAATCGTATTCTGAAGGTGATGCTCCCACGGGGCGGAATGGCCAGCGTGTCGGCCCAGTAGGGCCGGGCCAGTTTTTCACCGTTGACCTTCACGACATACGAGTCGTTGACATGGATGTGAAACGGGTGGGGATAACTGTCCGCGCTGCTGACGGTCCACTCCTCCACATCGCCCAGCTTCACGGTCTGAGTCTTCATCAGGGAAGACTGAAACGGGGCCATGCCTGCCATGTCGCCGGCAGCAAATACAACCCCCGCAAAGCCATCTGCCCCGTCGCCGGCGGGAACCGACCATTCTTCACCCTGCGGAATCGTCTTTGGAATCCGCGCGTCGCTCAAGGGCACCACCCCGAGCACCAGGTTGCGTGTGGTGCCACCCTTTGACGCCAACTCCTGATCCGTGATGGGCGGAAAGTAGTTGAACCGACTCTGCAGCGTGTTGGGTGCTGTGGGTATCGTGTGTGGCAGCGGATCGCCTTCCACGCGCACCCGTGCCACGACTTCCTCGTACAGCGGTAAATTGGGATTGGTGGTCCAGGGCGACTGGGCTGAGCGCAGCAGGTAGTCTCCCGGCTTGTCGCTGGCCTTGACGAACACGCTGATACGGGAACCCGGCGAAGCAAAGGTGCCGGGCCACTTTTGGATATTCAATGGCCAGTTCTGTGCGTTGAAGTCCTTGACGGTTTCGGCGTTGATGGACCGATAGCCCTCGGGAATCGGGTCACCGTCGCGAGCGTAGGCCAGCAGGGTATGTCCATCCAGAACCGGGTTGAAGGCGTAGAACGTGGCGCTGTTGATGAAGTGCCAGACCTGCACCTCGCCGGGTCTCATGACGATGGTTGGCTGAAAACTGCCGTTGAGGAAAAAGGCCGATGGCGGGGTGACGGCGGAGTCGTAGAAGGAGTCGGTTCGTCCTGTGCCATTGAGGTTGTACTTATGGACAAAGATCACCCGCTCGCGGTTCACGCTGGGGTCGAAAGGGCTGGAAGCGGGGTCGTCGATCAGAATGGCGCCGAACATGCCGCTGGCCACCTGTCCCCCTGAAGACCCATGCAGATGGGGGTGGTACCAGAAGACACCGGGCGGGTGACCTTTGGGTACGAGGACCTCGTGCTGCCGTTGCTGCCCCGGCATGACGCCTGCATCCCAGGAGTCGACCACATAGTCGCCGTACAACTCGCCCACCTTTTCCGGCGAGACATGCAGTCCATGAAAGTGCAGGTTGGTGCCATTCTGGAAGTTGAGAAAACCCAGCTTCGATTGACCCTTGGGGCTTGGCGGGAGCCGGTTGATCAGGCGGATCCTGATGGTGTCGCCTGCCTTGCAGCGCAACGTCGGTGCCGGCAAGGAGCCTGCGTATCGGCGAAGCATCGTGTCCACCATGGTGCTGGCCGCCGGGAAAGTGCCGGCATTGGGCGCCAGGGTCAGGGGGATGCGCTCGCTGACGTAGTCGGCCACCAAATCCAGACTCACCACGCCGTTGCTGGAAGACAGGGACATCGGCTCGCGCAAGGTGTCGAGGGTGCCGCCCACTGCACAGCCGGGCAATTGGGACGACACGGCGCCTGCTGTGGCAAACGCGCCCCAGCGCAGAAATTGCCGCCGGTCGGTCACGTGCTCGGACAGGTTTGCAGGGGTGTCATCCCTTGCGGATTCGACTGGTTGGTGGGGCATGGCGCCTTCGAGCTTCATGGAATACGACTCCTCAGGTCCGGATGAGATGAGGCTGCGACACCGTGGCTTGCCTTGGTAGCAGGCCGCATGCGGAGTGCCGGTTGTCGCCCCAGGCATGCAGGCCTCGGTCATTGAGTGCCAGCACATGCGTAGGCCCCACGCTGATTCGTTCAATGCCTTTGAGCGCCTTGATGCGGTGGGGACCAGGACCTGTTGCAGCCGATTCGGTGCCCAGTTGCCCCAGGCCGTTCCAACCCCAGGTGTAGATCTCGCCGCCACCTGCAAGCGCCACCGTGTAGTGCCTGCCGGCGCCCACTTGGGCGACCGGGAAGGGCAATTCGACCCGCAGGGGCCTGCCGCTCCAGGCAGGTGCGTCCGTGGCTTTCAGGGGCCCCAGTTGTCCGCAGTGATTCGAGCCCCAGGCATGGAGCCGCCCGCGATCGTCGATGGCCAGGCTGTGGGTTTCCCCTGCTGCTATTGCGCGCACCCGCACATTCAATGATGACACCCGAACGGGCCTGCTTGAAGACTCCAGGTGGCCTTGGCCAAGTTGGCCAGCAGCATTTGCCCCCCACGCCCAGACCTGCCCACTGCGGGTCCTGGCCAGCACATGGTTCTGACCGGCGGCAAGCTCCGCGATGGCCGGCAGGCCTTGCACGACGCCCGGCGGCTGGTCGAGCGAGCCGTCGCAGATGCGGCCAAGTTGACCTTGATGATGATGCCCCCAACTCCACACCCGCCCGTGTTCGTCCAGGGCATAGGAGGCGCTCTCGTTTGCGCACACTTGTGTGAAGCGCCCCTGTAAACCCTCTACGAGGTGGATGGGTGCCCCATCGGTGATCGAGGCGAGGGGTTCGATGCGAGTGACGCCGCCGCCTGGTCCAATCGCCATGAGTTCATGTGCCGCATCGATGAGGCAGGACAGAGCGACGCCGGTGTCACCGGTATTCAATCGTTGAGCGACTGGTTGGGCAAAGCGGTGGTGCCCCACCTCCTGGGGCCCCGAGCCGCAGATCGCAGCCAAGGGGTTATCGGCTTCCACTGGGAGGCCGATGCGCCCCACATTGCCCCACGCCCAGGCACTGCCATTGTCCAGGACCGCCAAAGACCGGGCATGCCCGGCATGCAGTTCCACGTATCGAACCATGTGTAGTGCCTCACTTCATTCGTTGTCGAGACCAGCGCCTGCAGTCATGACGCCTGGGGTGCTGCACATCGATCCGGCATCGATTCGTTTGCACCCAAGGCCCTTGGTTGGAGATTGTGAACGGACTACTGGCGCAGACCCCAGTTGTTCGGAATGGCGCGGCCATCCGGGCCCTTGCCATCAACGAACATGTGCATCTTGCCCCATTCGCCGTTGAAATAGTCCCATTGGATCTTTGGTCCCCCTGTGTAGGACAGGATCAGCTTTAGGTTGTCCTCAACTTTGCAGTCGGCTGTCACGCACCGATTCAAGAGACTCGTATTCCATGTGTTGAAGTAGTTGTCATCTTTAGTATGGTCTATGCCAGCCCCCAAAATGACGGTTCGGGTAAACCGGCGGTCAGACTTTGTCTGCCAGCTTGCCGTATCCGTTACCCAGGTGTAACTGAGATAAGCATCGATCACACCACGGTCGTAGGTGTAGGCCGTGCCATTCAGGTATTGAATCGGTCCGGTGGAGTACCCCTGGGTAAAACCCATGGCGGTGGTCACCGGGAAGAAGATGCGGTCGTTGTTGGGCGGGTTGTAGAAGTAGGCGTCATTGACAGTCACCCGCTGGGTTGTTGAGGTGGCCGGGCCGGTGTGGGCGCGAACCTGTGTCCATGAGGCACCGGCTGCGGGCGTGGCTACCCCAGGCACCACCGCCCACCATTCGCATCGTCCCCCCCCACCATCGATGCAGATGTTTCGCTTTGCATACCCAGACGAGGAAGGTCCCCACATGCTGTAGCCCTGGCTGAGTGTCTCCGAGACGCGGGGGCCCCAGTCGCTCACTTGGGGGGTGGGCTTGATCAATACCCCCAGCAGATTGAGAACCGTGTTTTGCGGTCCGACATCGGTGGCGTAGTGGAAGCGCGAGTAGACCAATTCATCGTTGCGACCTTTGCACTGAGTGGTGATGTAGGGGCCCGCAGGCGACGCCACACCGGTTGACGCCTCCTTGATGATCCACGATTCAATGGCCGCCACGGTTTGCCCGGAGGACGACTTGTCGCAACCGGCCGCGATCAAGTTGCTGATCAGATCCTTGGGCAAGCCGTCGGTGGTGGCGATCAGGACGGGGTACAGTTTTCCGGTCATCGCTTCCAGGTTGTTCAGCAGGTCAACGGGAATCTGCTGCTTGGTTTGGGCCCAGGTTGGGGACGCCGTCGATGATGGATAGTTGTTGATCAGGTTGGCCCGCAGCCAATTCAGTTGGTCTGGGTTGTTCGCGGCTGCGACATATTGCGCATCGATGGCCGTCAGCACATCACCCATCACGCGCACGAGTTGCTGCATCGATGCGGCCGACTGGACAATGAGTCGCTGAACCAGCAGGTTGCATTGGGTGCGGCGCTCCAGGACATCACCCGTGATGTTGGTCGGTGTCGCGCACAGGCTGTTCAAGCTGCTGCTGATGCCCAAGGCTCGCGTGGAGCCCACCAGCTTGTTGTAGTTGTCAATGGCCACTTTCCAGTCGGCGATGAGTACCTTGAGGGCCGGATAGGTTGCCCATGTGTCCTTGTTCAAGCCACCTGGCAGCGACTGGATGTACTCATTCAGGCTGCCATTGGCCGGTGCCACGTAACCTGTCGAAGCAGCCACGGGCCTCAGCAGTGCCTTGTAGGTGCTGATGTAGTTGTTGACCGCCAGCAGGTCGTTGTTGAACGCATCGTAGTTGGCCAAC
>JAIYCN010000289.1 GCA_027487995.1 Rubrivivax sp.
ACGGGCGCGGCGAATGCCGACGGTTCGGCGCGGCTCACCGGTGCCCCGCGCACCGTCAGCTTCACCGCGATGACGCTCGCCGGCCTGGCCGCCGAGACCGTGAACACGCGCTCGGATGGGGTGCGCTTGGCCGCCGGCCTGCGGGGGCGCCTGGGCGGCACCTGGTCGTGGGAGGGTTCGGGCTTCTTCAACGAGGTCGCGGGCGTGGACGAGGCCTTCCCGGATGTGCGGGAGAGCCGCCTGCAGGCGGCCCTGCAGCGCACCGACGCCTCGGCCTATAATCCCTTCGGCTACACCTTCCGCGTGCAGGGCAACTCCGTCGTCGCCGACCGGCCCTACGTCAATCCCGCGTCCGTCGTCGATTCGTTCTCCGAGATCTACGCGCGTGAGGCGTGGAGCTCGATCGCCAGCGGCGATCTCCGGGCCACCGGCCGCCTGTTCCGCCTCCGCGGCGCTGAGGTGATGGCGGCCTTCGGGGCCGAGTATCGCGCCGAGGACCTGAAGGACCTGCGGCCCCCGTTCAGCGGCGAGAATCCCGAGGGTTCGGGCCTCGATCCCACGAACAACGACTTCCTCCTGCACCCGCCCCGGCCCGACGTGCGGGGCGACCGGCGGATCAGCAGCTTCTTCGGCGAGGTCATCGTGCCGCTCGTGGAGCGCGCGCGGCCCCTCCCGCTCGTCCAGTCGCTCGAGCTCACCGCGTCCGCGCGGCACGAGCGTTACAGCGACTTCGGCCAGACCACCAAGCCGAAGGTGGGCGTCAACTGGCGCCCCCTGCCCGCGCTGATGCTGCGGGCCTCCTACAACGAGGGCTTCATGGCGCCGAGCCTCGCGGCCCTCTTCACCAGCCCGCGCTGGTCCATCTCCGCCGGTGCCGGTGATGTCGACACGTACCGCAATCCGCTCCTCAACGAGGGCCCCTACGTGCAGCGGACCTATTTCGGCGGCAATCCGCGCCTGAAGGCGCAGGAGTCCGAGGGCCGCACCTGGGGCGTCGTGCTCGACATCCCGGCGTTCCCGGGCCTCAGCGTCACCGCGGACCACTGGGACATCCGCCGGACGAACCTGCTCGGCCAGCGCAGCGCGGCGCAGATCCGCGACAGCGACACCGGCTTGCTCCGCGCCTACACGCGCGCCCAGCTCGCCGCGGGCGTGCCGGCCGCGGCGATCGATCTCGGGAGCGGCACCCCGGCCTACAAGGGCGATCCCGATGTCGTCCGCTTCGCCCTCACGCCGGAGGATCGCGCCGCCTTCGCCGCCTACAACGCGGCCAACCCCGGTAATCCGCAGGCGGCCGCGGGACGCGTCTTCTCGCTGAATCGGCCCTTCCTGAACCTCTCCTCCAGTGCGCACGCGGGCTGGGACCTCGGTGTGAACTACGTCGTGCCGCGGCTGCCCTTCGGGCAAGTCACCCTCAACTCCGACTGGTCCTACCTCGCGAAGTCCGAGTCCACGCTGGCCCCGGCCAATCTGCCGCCGACCACCACCAACGGCCTCTACGCCGGCGGCGCCGCCCGCTGGCGCGGGACGACCAACGTCGCGTGGCGCCGCGGGGATTGGGCGGGCTCCTTCGGGGCCTACTACGTCGGCCGGACGCACGATGCCGGCGCGACGACCACCGCCACCGTGTACGAGGCGCTCGGGCGCCCCGGGTACATCGAGCCGTTCTTCAACGCCGGGCAGACCGTTTACCGCCGCGTGATCGACCCGACGCTCAGCTTCAACCTGCTGGTCAGCCGCCGCCTGGGCGCGGGCGCTCCCGCGGTGCTCCGCGGGGTGCAGATCCGGGTGGGCGTGGTCAACCTGACGGACGTGGAGCCTCCCCTCGCGACCTCCGAGGGCTTCAGCTACGACGCCTCGGTCAATCAGGCGCTGCTGCCCGGTCGCACCTGGACCCTCGAGTTCGCGCGGCGTTTCTGACCGCGCGGCTCACCGGCGGAGTTGCAGCTTCGCCAGGTTGAAATCGGGCTGGGCCCGGGTCGCGGCCGCATGGGCGGCGGCGGCGCGGGCCGGGTCCCCGACCTGCTCCCAGAGGTTGCCCAGCCGGTGGTGGACGAGCGCGAGCGTCGAGGCGTCGGCATCCGGCGGCGGCGGCAATTGGAGGCAACGCTCCAGGGCCGCGATCCCCTCGCGCTGACGGGTGCGGGCGAGGTCGGCGCAGCGGCCGAAGTGGTAGAGCGCCGACGGGTCGTCCGGGCGCTCCCGCAGCACGGCTTCGAATTCCGCGAAGGCTGGCTCGGGGTTTTTTTCCAGGAGCGCGAGGGTGGCGCGCGCGATGCGGCCTTCCATCTCATCTAGCCCGGCCAGCGCCTCCGCCTGGCGCAGGGCTTCCGCGCGTTCGCCGCCGACCAGGCGGGGTGCAAGGGCATGGAAGCCGAGGAGGCTCCAGCGGTAGGCCGGATGCCGGGGCTGCAAGTTCGCCGCGCGCTCGTAGGCGGCGAGGCATCGCCGGGCCAGTCCCGGCTTGCGCCAGAGGGGCGCGGTCGTCGCCGCCAGCCCGTAGGCGTCGCCCAAGGCATTGTGCAGCCGGGCGTCGCCGGGCTCGGCGGCGACGGCGCGCTCCAGC
>JAIYCN010000350.1 GCA_027487995.1 Rubrivivax sp.
CACTGCACCGAAGTACGCCGGCAAGGACTACGTGAACCCCGGTTCGGAAATCCTCTCAGCCGAGATGATGCTGCGCCACATGGGCTGGAAGGAGGCGGCCGACCTCATCATCAGTTCCATGGAAAAGGCCATCCAGAGCAAAAAGGTCACCTATGACTTTGCGCGCCTGATGGAAGGCGCCACGCAGGTGTCCTGCTCGGGCTTTGGCCAGGTGATGATCGACCACATGTAAGGTCGACGCCGCGCCACCGCTGGGCGGTGGCGCGCGCCTAAACTGCGGCTGTCTCCACCTGGCCCGCATCGTGCCGCGGGCGCATCGCATGTCGCCCAACGCTTCCTACCCGCGCCTGCTCGAGCCCCTGCAGTTGGGCACCAAGCGGCTTCGCAACCGCGTCCTCATGGGCTCGATGCACACGGGCCTGGAGGACTCCCGCGATCTGCAGCCCCTGGCGGCTTACTTCCGCGAACGCGCGCGCGGCGGCGTGGGCCTTATCGTCACCGGCGGTTTCGCCCCGAACATCGCCGGCTGGGCCAAGCCCTTTGCCGGCATGCTGGCCTCACGCTCAGCCGCGCGGCGCCATGGAGTCGTCACGCGCGCTGTTCACGAGGAAGGCGGGCACATCGCCCTGCAGATCCTGCACACCGGTCGCTATGCCTACCACCCGCTGGCCGTCGCGCCCACTCGGCTGAAGTCGCCCATCTCGCCCTTCACGCCATTTGAGCTTTCCGCTCGGGGCGTTGAACGGCAAATCCGCGCCTTCATCCGCTGCGCCCTGCTGGCGCAGGAGGCCGGTTACGACGGTGTGGAGATCATGGGCTCGGAGGGTTACCTCATCAACCAGTTCATCTCCGCAGCCACCAATCAACGCACGGATGATTGGGGCGGAGACTACAGCCACCGCATGCGCTTGCCCGTGGAGATCGTTCAGCGCACGCGCGAAGCGGTGGGGCCGGACTTCATCCTCGTCTACCGCCTGTCGATGATTGACCTCGTGCCCGGCGGCAGCCGATGGGACGAGGTGGTCACCCTGGGCAAGGCCGTGGCGGCGGCGGGTGCCAGCATCATCAACACCGGCATCGGGTGGCACGAGGCCCGCATCCCCACCATCGCCACCAGCGTCCCCCGTGCCGCCTTCGCCTGGGTCACCCGCAAGCTCAAGCAGGAATTCGAGGCTGCCGGCATCAGTACACCATTGGTGGCCAGCAACCGCATCAACACGCCCGAAGTGGCCGAGCAGATACTGGTGGAGGGCAGTGCCGACATGGTGTCGATGGCGCGGCCTTTGCTGGCCGATGCCGAATTCGTCAACAAGGCGGCACAGGGCAGGGCGCAAGACATCAACACCTGCATTGCCTGCAACCAGGCCTGCCTGGATCACGTGTTTCGCAATGAACGCGCCAGTTGCCTGGTGAACCCGAGGGCCTGCCGGGAAACCGAGATCGTCATGCGGCCTGCCGCACAGCGCAAGCGAGTGGCAGTGGTGGGGGCCGGGCCCGCCGGCATCACCGCGGCCACTTGGGCCGCCGAGCGTGGTCACGACGTCCATCTGTTCGAGTCGTCCGCCGAGATTGGCGGACAGCTCAACATGGCCCGGCGCGTGCCCGGCAAGGAAGAGTTCGACGAGATGCTGCGTTATCTGCAG
Organism: Rubrivivax sp.; assembly: GCA_027487995.1. Classification (GTDB taxonomy): domain Bacteria; phylum Pseudomonadota; class Gammaproteobacteria; order Burkholderiales; family Burkholderiaceae_C; genus RFTU01. The sequence goes on from JAIYCN010000350.1 coordinate 1,644, forward strand.
CGGCGGTTGGACACCACGGGTGTTCAGGTCCACCTGAACCAGAAGGCCACCGCAGAAGATCTCCTGCCCTTCGACGAAATCATCGTCGCCACCGGCGTCTTGCCGCGGGATCCCCGCATTCCGGGGCAGGACCATCCCAAGGTGCTGAGCTACATCGACGTGCTGCGCAACGGAGTCACGGTGGGCCCGCGCGTGGCCGTGGTCGGCGCCGGCGGCATCGGTTTTGACGTGGCCGAGTTTCTGGTCAGCGCAGGTCATTCCACCACCCTGGATGCCCAGGCCTGGCGCCGTGAATGGGGCGTCACCGATCCCGCCGAGGCACCTGGTGGTCTGGCACCTCAGGGCCCGCAGCCTGATGCACCCGAACGCGACGTCGTGCTGCTGCAGCGCAGGGCCGGCAAGCCTGGCGCGGGCTTGGGCAAGACGACCGGCTGGATCCACCGCACCGCGCTGAAGATGAAGCGCGTGCAGATGATCGGTGGCGTGAACTACGAGCGGATTGCGGATCAGGGCCTGCTCATCTCGCATGGACCCCGGCGTGAAGATCTGCAGTGGATCGAGTGTGACCATGTCGTGCTGTGCACCGGCCAGGTGCCGCTGCGCGCCCTGGCCGATGAGCTGTCTGCTCAGGGCCGCCAGGTGCATGTGATCGGCGGCGCTCGCGAGGCGGGTGAGTTGGATGCCAAGCGGGCCATCGATGAGGCGGCGCGCCTGGCCTGCACTCTTTGACGCCATCAGATGAACGGCTGCGATTCAAGCACCGAGCCCAGCGAGGCGCCCAATCGTCCGGGCAGTTGCGCCGAACTGTTCCTGGCCTTCAACCGCTTGGCGCTGCAGGGTTTTGGCGGGGTCATGGCGGTGGCGCACCGGGAACTGGTGGAGCGTCACCGCTGGCTGAGCAACGAGCAGTACCTCCAGGAAGTGGCGCTAGCGCAGGCCTTGCCTGGCCCGAATGTGTGCAACCTTGCGCTCATGCTGGGCGACCGACACTTCGGCTGGCGGGGTGCGGCGGCCGCCCTGGCTGGCTTGATGCTGATGCCGCTCTTGATCCTGCTGGGCATGGTGCTGATGTACGGCACTTTGGCGGGACAGCCCCAGGTGGAGGCTGCGCTTCGCGGCATGGGTGCGGTGGTGGCTGGCCTCATCGCCGGCACGGCCCTCAAGCTGGGCCGAGAGCTGCGCCACCACCCCATCGGCATGCCGGCAGCGGTGGTGTTGGTCTGCATCACATTCGTGGCGCTGGCGATCCTGCGTTGGCCGATTGCCGCCATGATCCTGGGCCTGGGTGCCTTGGGTGTGGCCTGGACCTGGTGGGTGCTCAAACGCGAGGTTCGGACATGACCGCGGACCAGGCCCTGTCCCTCCTGTGGTTCGAACTCTCGCTGTCCCTTCTGTCGGTGGGCGGTGTGATCGTGCTGGCGCCCGAGCAGCATCGCTTCCTGGTGAGCGAGCAGGGCTGGCTCACAGAAGCGCAATTCCAGACCTCCATCACCCTGGCGCAGGCTGCTCCAGGGCCCAATGTGCTGTTCCTGTTCCTGTGGGGCTGGCATGTGGGGCTGAATGCCGGTGCGGCCAGCGGCGTGCCCGGCTTGGCCTGGGGGAGTGCCCTGCTGGGCGGCCTGATCTGCCTGTTGGGTACATTGCTTCCCACATCAGCGCTGACCCTGGTGGTCAGCCGCTGGACCCAGCGCCATCAGCAGCGCCAAGGTGTGCGGGCTTTGCGCTTGGGTTTGGCGCCCGTGGTGGTGGGCGCGATGGCCGCCACAGCGTGGCTTTTGGGCAGCACGTCCAACATGGCCGATGGCAGCCCTGACCCACAGGCCCCGGCCTTCTGGGCTCTCAGTGCGGTGGCCGCGGTGGTGGTCTGGCGCACCCAGGTCCACCTGTTGGTTCTGCTGGCCGCAGGTGCCGCGGCTGGCTTGCTTCTGTCCTTCAGTCCGGCTTGATCTTCGCGCGGTCCACCACCGCCTTCCAGCGCTTCTGCTCCTGCTCAATGAAGCGGGCAAATTCGGATGGGCCGCCACCCACGCCGATGACCGCATCGCTGCTGAATTTCTCCTGAGTGGCCGATTGCTTGAGTGCCGAGGCAGAACCGGCCGCGAGTGCGTCGACGGCGGCATTGGGCAGATTGGCCGGCCCCAGAATGCCGTACCACTGCGTCATCTCGAAGCCAGGCCATCCCTGTTCGGCCACCGTGGGCACATCCGGCAACTGCGGCAGGCGCTGCGGTGTGCCCGTGGCAATGCAGCGCAGGCGCCCCGTGCGCACGAACTGGATCACCGCGGCCGCGCCCACCGAGGCCGCCTGCAGACGGCCGGCCAGCAGGTCGGTGAGTTGAGGGCCGGTGCCTCGATAGGGCACGTGCACGATGAAGGTCTCGGTGACCATCTTCAGGTATTCCATGGCCAGATGACCCGCGCTGCCATTGCCCGCCGAACCGTAGTTCAGTTGACCGGGGCGCTTCTTCACATAGTCCACGAATTCGCGCAGGTTCTTCACCGGCAGGTCGGGGTGGACCAGATACAGGCTGGGCACCTTGGCCAGCAGGGACACCGGCTTGAAGTCCTTGTTGGGGTCATAGGGCAGGCGGTCGAACATCCAGGGGTTCACCGCCAGCGTGCCGATGTGGCCCAGGATGATGGTGTGCTGGTCATCGGAGCGCGCCACCTCCTGCATGGCCACATTTCCCGCGGCGCCCGGCTTGTTTTCCACATACACCGATTGGCCCAAGGACTTGGTGAGTTCCATGGCGGTGGCGCGGGCGATGATTTCGCTGCTGCCTCCGGGGGCGAAAGGCACCACAAAGCGAACGGCCTTCTGGGGCCAGCTTCGGTTTTGGGCCCAAGTGGGGAGCGCCAGTACTGAGGTGGCTGCGGCGGCAGCCGCTTGAAGGGTGCGTCGGCGGGTGAGGGTCATGCTCGAACGAATTCCGTTGAAGATCACCAATGAAAAAGGCCCACAGGGCAATGCCATGTGGGCCTTGGAACGGTCGCCGGATCCTGAACGGATCCGATTTCCAATCAGAACGCGTGGCTCAGACCAACGCCGAAGGAAGACTTCTCGTTGGCTGCGGTCGGGACGTCGACATCACGCTGGTTGTAGGCGACGTAGCCGAAGGTGCGGCTGCTCAGGGCGTAGCGGGCCGAGACACCGATGCGCGAGTAGTCGCGGCTGGTGGCTGCGGTGGTTCCAACGGCCGGGGTCTTGGTGTTGGACTCGGTGTACTGGACGCGCAGGCCCAGTTCCTTGGTCACCGGGTAGATCACGCCGATGTTGTAGGCCTTGTGCTCGCCCAGAACGGACGTGGCGGTGGCCGTGTTGGCAGCCAGCAGCTTGTCGGTGGTCTGGTAGCCCAGCGCCAGGGTGGCGAAGCCCAGGTTGTACTGGCCGCTGATGGTGGTCACTTCGTTCCAGCGCGAGGGACCGGCCACGCCAGCACCATCGTAGTACTCGTGCGCCAGTGCAGCGCGCAGGGGACCCTGGTCATACGTCACCAGAATACCGTTGGTGGACGCGGTGGCGCGCTGGCCAATGGCCGACTGAACGCGCACGCGAACGCCCGACATGGTAGGCGAGCTGTAGCGCACGACGTTGTTCACACGGGTACCGAAGTTCTGCATCAGTTGCAGGCCGGAGTTGGCCGTCGTCACCGACAGTTCGCCTTCGGTGGCCACGTCGTTGTAGTTGCCGTTGTTCAGCACGCGGTGAAGCGTCTCTTGACGACCGAATGTCAGCTCGCCGAAACCACCGGCGATACCCGCCCAGGCGTGACGGTTGAACAGCTGGTTGTTGGCGGTGGTTTCGCCGTTGGTCAAGCTCAGGGCAGCTTCCAATTGGAAAATGCCGCGCAGACCGCCGCCCAGGTCCTCGCTGCCGCGCATGCCGAAGCGCGAGCCGCGGGGGTTGGCCAAACGGTCCATGCCCGTGGTGGTGGTGCCCGCATGGGTTTCGGACTGGCCGACGTTGACGTCAACGATGCCGTACAGAGTGACGGACGAGGCTTGTTGGGCCTGGGCGCCAACTGCAAAGGCCGCCAGGGCAGCGCCGGCGATCAAGGTCTTCTTCATCATTCAGGTTCTCCTATGAGAGGGGTAACGGGATGCACCAATTGTGGCGCCACCAAGGTGTCACTTCCGTGACAGCGCCCATCTTTAGGGCCTGGGTGTCGCATAAACCCAACTAAATTGGGGTTTTGGGGGCCCCGATCCGGTGTTGATCGCCCGATTCCGGGGCTGCCTCACCGGCCGGGCTGGCCTCTGCTCCAGTGTCGCCAAAGGGGAGGCACCACCACCACGGCCGCCACCACCGCCAGCAGCACCACGGAAACCGGACGCTCCAGGAACACTCCCCAGCGCCCCTCGCCAATCGACAGCGCGTTGCGCATCTGCGCCTCCGCCATGGGGCCCATGATCATGCCCACGATCACCGGCGCGGTGGGGAAGTCCAGGCGCCGCAGCGCCACACCCAGCAAGCCGATGCCCAGCATCAGGAACAGGTCGAATGCGCTTTGCCGCATGCCGTATACGCCCACGGTGGCGAAGATGAGGATGCCCGCATACAACGGCGCGCGCGGGATGTGCAGCAGCTTCACCCACAGGCCCACCAACGGCAGGTTCAGCACCAGCAGCATCACGTTGCCGATGTAAAGCGAGGCGATCAGGGCCCACACCAGATTGGCCGATGTGGTGAAGAGCTGCGGCCCGGCCTGGATGCCGTAGTTCTGCAGGGCTGACAGCATGATGGCCGCCGTCACCGTGGTGGGAATGCCCAACGTGAGCATGGGCACCATGGCGGCCGTCACGGATGCGTTGTTGGCGGCCTCGGGGCCGGCCACGCCCTCGATGGCGCCGGTCGTGCCGAACTCCTCTGGGTGCTTGGAAAGTTTGCGCTCGGTGGCATAGCTCAGGAAGGTCGGTATCTCAGCACCACCAGCGGGCAGGGTGCCGAAGGGAAAGCCAAAGGCCGTGCCGCGCAGCCACGCGGGCCAGGAGCGGCGCCATTCCGCCCGGGTCATGTGCGCACGGCCCGAGGTCTGGATCCTCGCTTGGCTCTTGCCCTCGTACAGCGCGGTGTAGAAGGCCTCGCCCACCGCGAACAGGCCCACGGCCACCAGCACCACCTCGATGCCGTCCATGAATTCCGGGATGCCTCCGGTGTAGCGGATTTCGGCTGTGATCTGGTCGATGCCCACCAGGCCGATGGCCAGTCCGATGAACAGCGCCGTGATGCCGCGCAGTGCGCTGTTGCCCAGCACCGCACTGACCGTTGTGAAGGCCAGCAGCATCAGGCAGAAGTATTCCGGCGGGCCCAACTGCACGGCCACATTGGCCACCCAGGGGGCGAAGAGCGTGACCAGCACCGTGGCGATGGTGCCGGCCACGAAGGACCCGATGGCCGAAGTGGCCAGCGCCGCACCGGCGCGGCCGCTGCGCGCCATCTTGAAGCCCTCCATGGCCGTGACCATGGTGGCGGTTTCACCAGGCGTGTTGAGCAGAATCGACGTGGTGGAGCCTCCGTACATGGCCCCGTAATAGATGCCCGCAAAGAAGATCATCGAGGCCGTGGGCTCGACCTGCGAGGTGATGGGCAGCAGCATGGCCACCGTCACGGCCGGGCCCAACCCGGGCAACACGCCGATGGCCGTGCCGATGGCGCAACCCACGAAGGCCCACATCAGGTTGATGGGGGTGGCGGCCGTGGCGAAGCCCGCCAGCAGTTGATTCAGTATGTCCATCAGGGACGCGGCGGCTCGTTAAAGCCAGCCGCTGTTCGTCAGGCCGGGCAGCCCAATGTTCAGGAGTTTGGTGAAGATCCAAAACACCGGCGCGGCAATGGCTGCGCCGATGAGCAGGTCACGGCCCGCCTGTGCCGCGGCACCGAACCCCACAGCAGCCTTGCCCTCGGCCACCCGCAAGCCGCGAACAGCCAGCACGAAGCACAGGGCGCAACTGAGGATGAAGCCCAGGCGCGTGATCAACGTGGCGTTCAATGCCACGCCGGCCACCATCCAGCCCAATGCGGACCAGTTGGCGACGTTCTCCGCATTCACCGCGTTCGCCGGGTCAGCAGCGTCGTCCAAATCGGCCGTGGAGGAGGGCGCGTCGGAATCCGCCACCCAGCCTCCCCGCAGCCCTTGCACCATCAGCAGCAGCCCGCACACCACCAGCGCGAGTGACACCACCCAGGGCAGGAAGTTCGGGCCCACGCCGGCGTAGCCGGCATCCGACGGGATCCCTGATGCACCCCAGGCCATGAGCGCGCCAGCGCCCAGCACGCCCACGCCCGCCAACGCGTGGGTGCGATGAGCCGCCACGTCAGATCATCCCGGACTTGACCATCACGGCCCGCAGCGAGGCGAACTCGCGGTCCACGAACTCGTCGAAGTCAGGACCGGTGAGCACCGAGGCTGTCCAGTCGTTCTTGCCCAGCGATTCCTGCCAACCCTTGGTCTTCACCACGGCCAGGATGAGGTCAGTCAGTGCCTTGCGCTGCGCGGCACTCAGGCCCGGTGCGCCGTACACGCCGCGCCAGTTGCCGATCTCCACGTTGTAGCCCAGCTCCTTGAGGGTAGGGATGCCCTTGCTGAGTTCGCCGGTCAGTCGCTTGGGCGAGGTCACGCCGATGGGCTTCATCTTGCCCGTTTCGATGTACTGCGCGAACTCCGAGAAGCCGCTGCCACCCACCGTCACGTTCCCACCCAGGATGGCGGCCGTGGCCTCGCCACCGCCACGGAAGGGCACGTAGTTGATCTTGGACGCATCCACACCCACCTCACGTGCGAGCATGGCCGCAGCGATGTGTTCGGTCGAGCCGCGCGAGCCGCCGCCCCACTTGATGCTGCCCGGGTCCTTCTTGAGTTGCTCGACCACGTCCTTCATCGTCTTATAGGGCGAATTGGCCGGCAGCACGAAGACGTTGTATTCGCTCGTTAGCCGTGCGATGGGGGTGCAGTTGGCCAGTTGATTGACCGGGGCCTTGCTCGTGATGATGCCGCCCAGCATCACAGCGCCCATCACCATCAGGGCGTTGGGGTCGCCCTTCGCGTTCACGAACTGCGCCAGGCCCAGCGCGCCGGCGGCGCCGCCCTTGTTTTCGTAATTCACGCTGGCCACCAGACCGGCGTCCATGAGTGCCTTGCCCAAGGCCCGGCCGGTGCTGTCCCATCCCCCGCCCGGGTTGGCGGGAATCATCATCTTCAAGGCGGGGCTGGACTTGGCTTGCGCCCGCACGGCCGCAGGCAGGCTGCCCATGGCCAGCGAGGCCGCCACGGACTTCAGGAATGTGGAACGACGCATGGAAACTCCTTCTTGTTCGCTGCACTGTAACCCTGACGAGCGCTTGGTCTTCCCTTCGCCTCATCAGTGAAATCCACGACAGACGGTGTTGCGGTGATGATCTTGCGCGCAGCCGTGGGTGGGCGCGCGAGACAAGAAAAAACCCCCGCTCGGGTTCGCCGATGCGGGGGTTTGGGTGTGCCAAAAGGCGCTGCTCACCGCCAACTCATGCGGTGGAGTTGAACTCCGTCAGCGCTGGGCTTGGGGGGTGTGTTCACCCGCGGAGGATGTGGCGTGTGCTCCACCCATAGCGCCTGCGCTTTGCGCACCGGCCAACTCCTGGATGTTCTGAGCCATATCGCCCTTGGGGCCTTTGATCAACTCGTAGGTGACCCGGCCGCCCTGTTTGAGGGTGCGGAACCCGTCCATTTGAATGGCTGAAAAGTGCGCAAACACGTCTTCGCCGCCGCCCTCGGGCTCGATGAAGCCGAAACCTTTGGCGTCATTGAACCATTTCACGATACCCATCGGCATGGCGCTTCCCTCCTTGCACGCATCCAACCATGAGGATCATTGTGGGAGTTTGGAATCCGGGTGTCAAGCACTCGTTACAAATAAAACGTCAATTGAGTGTCACATTTGATTGACACTTGTATCTTGCGATCCAGGCGGTCAGGGGGACTTGATTTCACCGCCACCGGCCCGACGTGCAAAAGCATGAAATGCGCGGTTGACAGGTCACCCTGCGTTTCCTCGGACTCTGACCACATCGCTAGAATCAAAACCATGTCCCATGAGCCCAACCAACCCCCGGCGAATCCGCCGAGCGGGCCACTGTCCGACGACGGGCAAGGGACGGTGTTGGCCGAGCGCAAGGCGCAACGCACCAAGCCGCCCAACCTCTACCAGGTCGTGTTGCTCAACGACGATTACACCCCGATGGAATTCGTGGTGATGGTGCTCCAGGAATTCTTCAAGCGAGACCTGGAAACCGCCACCCACATCATGCTCAAGATCCACCACGAGGGTCGGGGTGTATGCGGCGTCTACACACAAGATGTCGCGGCCACCAAGGTCGAACTGGTCCTCGCCGCCGCCCGCCGGGCGGGGCACCCGCTGCAATGCATTATGGAGGCCGCATGATTGCGCAAGAACTGGAAGTCAGCCTGCACATGGCGTTCGTCGAAGCGCGCCAGCAGCGCCATGAGTTCATCACGGTTGAGCACCTGTTGCTGGCCTTGTTGGACAACCCGTCGGCGGCTGAAGTGCTGCGCGCCTGCGCGGCCAACATCGACGACCTCCGCAAGAGCCTGACGGGCTTCATCAAGGAAAACACGCCCACCGTGGGCGGCACTGAAGAGGTGGACACGCAGCCCACGCTGGGCTTTCAGCGTGTGATCCAGCGCGCCATCATGCACGTGCAGTCCACCGGCAGCGGCAAGAAGGAGGTCACCGGTGCCAACGTGCTGGTGGCCATCTTCGGCGAGAAGGACTCGCACGCCGTCTACTACCTGCACCAGCAGGGTGTGACGCGTCTGGACGTGGTGAACTACATCGCGCACGGCATCAAGAAGTCCGACCCGCCCGAGCAGGCCAAGCCGGCCGAGGGTTCGTCTTCTGAAGGTGGTGACA
>JAIYCN010000214.1 GCA_027487995.1 Rubrivivax sp.
AGCTCGGGCATCCGTTGCAGCGCGCGAATTTCCACGTCTGGTCACCCAACAATCTGGCCGTGCTCGCCGATTCGCGGCGGGGCGGGTTGCGGCAGGATCTCTCGCTTGCCCCCGGGCTGCTCGGGTCGGCGTTCGCGGCGTGGACCAATTACCCCGCGTACACCGAGAGCACCGCGCCGGTGGATCCGGAGACGGTCGATCCGGCGCTCGCGGCGATCGCCCCGCCGGCGATTTTGCCGGCCTACGGCTCGGATCCGGTCCGTCGCCGGTTGCGGATCACGCCGCCGCTGCTGGGGGAGGGTGGGGCGCACCAGATCGCGCCGGTACTTTCGTACTTCCTGCTCTCCTTCAACGTTCGCACCGCCGGCGACACCGCCGCCGCCCGCCCGTTCGAGCTCGCGGCCCGCTGGCTGGTCTCCCTCTGGAACCCGTACACCTCCGCGCTGGTGCCGGAGAACCTGCGGCTCGAGATCACGGGCCTGCCGCGCAGCATCCGGGTGGTCAATGTGCAGGGGGAGAGCCCCGTGCCGGTTGGCTCGTTCGCGGTGCAGGATGAATCCGTGTTCGGTTCCCCCCCGATTGATCCGGATCTCGCGGAACGTCCCCTGATCATCAATCTCCCGTGGACCCCCGACGGTGCCAACGCGGACCGCCAGTCATGGCTGCCGGGTCGAGTGTATACCTGGCGTTCCATTGCGGACAACAGCCAGTCCGAGCAGCCGCCGGAGACCGGATTTGCCAGCCAGTTCTACTCGCGGACGCTGGACGCGGCCGGCGCCTCCGCCGCGGTGCGCCCGCTGCCCCTCGGCGAGCAGTTGGGCAGCGACAGCCACGTGCTCGAGGTGGACGGTGCGGACCGCGTCACCATCACCGTCTACATGGTTCCGCGCACCGGGCCCGATGAGCCACCGGCGCCACCGGTGAAGCTGGCGACTTACGTTTCGCCGGAGTTCGTCACCCAGTTTGCCTCTTCTCCTCAGGCCGCCCGGCAGACCTCCACCCAATTTTCCTATGTCTTCCGACTGGCTGAGAGCCTGGATACCCCAGCGGCGCCCGGTCGCTGGCTTAGCACGACGGGATTGGATCCGCGCCGCCGCCGCTTGCCGGGCGAGGCCTTCGTGACGGGCGAGAACGGCAACGACCCCGCGCTGTACGTGAATTACCGCACCATCGGCGCGCCCGACCGTTTGCTCGACCGGGGGGAGGGAACGACCTCCCGCTCCTACAACGAGGACGTGCCCATCTTTGAACTCCCGCGCGCCCCGCTGCTTTCCCTCGGCGCGGCCCAGCACTTTCGCCTGCCGGGCCAGCGGCCGTTCATGATCGGGAACTCGTGGGGCTTCGGCCAAGAGGTCAACGGGGTGCCGGTGGGAGAGGTCTTCGACCGGTACTTCTTCTCCGGCGTGCGCGACGGGTTCACGCCGGGGGTGGCGGCGAACGGGGACCTCATCGTGCCGAACCCGCTGCTGCGGACCGCCCGCTGGTACGAGCCGGGCGTGGGCTACCGCAAGCCGACGGTCGACGATCTACGCGCCACGGTGGAGGGCCTCGATCCGGCCGGCGCCGTCAGCGCCGCGGACGCGCGCTCGTCCCGGTTCTTCCTGCAGGCCGGAGCTTTTAACCTGAACTCCACGAATGTCGCCGCGTGGGTCGCGGTGCTGCGCGGCGTGCGTTTCCCGAGTCCGCAGACCTTCCGTTACCTCAGTCTGTCTTCCTCGACCGGGGTCCCCTCCGGTGACACCTCGGTCGCCACGATCCAGTCGACCAACGCGCAGTTCCTCCGTTTTTCGCAGACCGCGCAGGAGACTTACCAGACGGAGGCGAGTCGGGCCGATCCTGCGGGCTCGGCCGCCCGCACTGAGCTGTTCCGCCGCGGGATGCGCACGCTGAGCGCGACCGAGATCGCGGCGCTGGCGGCGAAGATCGTCGAGTTGATCACGGCCCGGCACGGCGAGGAGGGACCTTTTCTCTCGGTCGGGGACTTCCTCGCGCCGCACCCGCGTTACGCGACGGTCGACGCGGAGGGCGGGGAGATCCCGCGCAGCCTGCTCGAGGCCGCGATCGCCGAGACCGGGATCAACGCCGCCGTGGCGGAGTTTGATCCCGAGGCCAAGGTGCAGCTGAATTCCCAATGGCTCACGCAGGGCGACGTGATGACGGCGCTCGCCCCCGTCCTTTTCGCGCGCTCGGATACCTTCACCATCCGGGCCTACGGCGAAGCCGTGAACCCCGCCACCAATGCGACGGAGGGGCGCGCCTGGTGTGAGGCGCTCGTCCAGCGGGTACCGGAGTACTTCGATCCGCCGACGGGCAACGGGGACCTGACCGGGGATGCCGCGGAGGTGCTGCCGGAGAGCCTGACCAGCCCGCTGAACCTGGCCAACGGCCGTCGCTTTCGGATTCTCTCCCTCCGGTGGCTGACGCAGCCCGACCTATGAGCGGGGACGTTGCCGCCGGGCACCCGAATCCTCGCCGGCGGTGGCTGATCAGCGCGGCCGCTTACGCCGGCGGCTGGACGGTTGGGTCCCTGCGCGCGGGAAGCCCCGCCACCCCCTTGACCCTGCGTTTCACGGTCTTCAGCCCGCGTCCGCCGGGGGCAGCGGCGTTCGTTGCCGCCCCGGGACAGCCGCCGACCCGGCTGCGGTTTTACCCGCTCGCGCGGTCTCCGCGCTACGAGTACCGGGGGCCGGCGACGCTGCGCTTCATCGCCCCGCAGGACCGCGCCCCGTTGGCTGAGGCGGAGCTCCCGGCGGGCGTGGCGAATGCGCTGATCGTACTGCTTCCGGAGGAAAAGCCCGCAGGCCGCTGGCGCACGATCGTGCTGGAGGACGGGGAGACGAGGTTCCGCGCCGGCCAATGGGTACTCGTCAACCTGAGCGGACTCGAACTGGAGGGCACCCTCAACGGCCGTCCGCTGAAACCGGGGCCGGGCCCCAATCGCGCGGAGGCGGTGCCGCGGGCGGGACAGTTGGTGCTGCGGACGCGTTCCCGGGAAGCGACGTATCAGGCCCTGAGCACGGAGTGGAACCTGGCGGAGGGTGAACGCGCGCTGCTCCTGCTGCTACCGCCCTTGCGGGCGGGCACCTTCGCGGTCCAGCACCGGTTGCTAGTCGACCGGCCGGCGGCGCGGGTCAGTCGGTGATCCAGACGAGGTCCCCGACGCGGACCTCATCGAACAGCGCGATCATCTCCACGTCGCGGAGCAGGACGCAGCCGGCGCTGAGCGGTTCGCCGATCCGGTCGCCGTGGTTGGTCCCGTGGATGTAGACGTAACGGGCGTAGGTGTCGACGTCGCCCCCGAGGTTCACCCCCGGCTCCAGGCCGCGCAGCCACAGGATGCGTGAGGTGACGAGGTCCGGGGCCTGGCCGTCGGGGCCGGGCGGAACCTCGCTCCAGTGGCGGCCGGTGGGGACGCGGGCGCGGAAGACCATCCCGGCGGGCTGACCGGCGCCGATGCGTTCCGCGATGACGTGCCAGCCCCGGGGGGTCCCGAGGGAGTCGCGGACGTTGGAGGGCGGGCGGCGCGAGGTGGAGACCGGGTAGGCGCGGACCAGGCGGTCGTCGCGGTAAAACTGCAGGGTGGCGGCGCCGATGCGGACGAGCAGCAGGCGAGGTCCGGGCTTGATGCCCAGTCGCGCGCAGGCTTTGCTCGCCAGCTGCATGGCTGATTCCCGCGTG
>JAIYCN010000047.1 GCA_027487995.1 Rubrivivax sp.
ATCGGCCACTGGCGCCTCGTGCCCTCGCCCACCGCCGGCGGCGGGGTCCTCCTGGCCTGCGCCCCGAAGAACGCCCCGGTCTACGCGGTGAAGGCGGGCGGCTCCGGCACGCTCTCCTTCCGCGATCTGGCGTGGCAGAGCCACGTGCAGCAGACGGAGGTCGCGGCCGAAGTCGCCCCGTCCCGCAATGAGCGTGACCTCACCTCGGACGTGCCCTCGCCGCTGTATTACGGTGGCCGCTTCTACATCCTCAATGGCGTGAAGCGGAAACTCTACTGCGTGAATCCGGCCGACGGCGCGGTGATCTGGAGCGGAGACCTCGGCGGGCGCTCCGTCCTGCAGGCCTCACCGACGGCCGCGGACGGCCGGATCTACGTGATGAACTTCGATGCCGACGTGTTCGTGATCCAGGCGGGGGGCGATGCCTTCCGGCTGCTGCACACGGCGAACTTCCGCGACGAGGGGGACGACACCCGCCACCGCTCCAGCGTGGCGATCGCCCACGGGAACCTGTTCGTGCGCACCGGCACCAAGCTCTACGCCCTCGGCCGCTGAGCGGCCGGCCAGGGTGGCCGCGGATTGGGGTGTCCGTGCTGCAGATGTGGCCGCGACCCGGGTTCAGGCTACCTGGCGCCGCACCAGCTCGCGGAAGAGGCCTTCCTGCGCCGCCAGTTCCTCGTAGGTGCCCGTCTGGACGATCCGGCCCTCCGCCAGCACGTGAATGCGGTCGGCGTTCACCACCGTGCTGAGCCGGTGCGCGATCACGAGGCGGGTGCACTGGAGCTGCTCGAGGCTCCGGCTGACGACCGCCTGGGTGCGGTTGTCGAGCGCGCTGGTGGCCTCGTCGAGGAACAGGATCCGCGGCTGCCGGGCCAACGCCCGGGCGATGAGGAGCCGTTGCCGCTGGCCGCCGGACAGGGTGCTGGAACCCTCGCCGATCACCGTGTGCATCCCCATCGGCAGCGCGCGGATGTCGTCCTCGAGGCCGGCGTGCCGGGCGGCCGCCCACGCCTCATCGAGCGTGAGGAGCCCGCCGCCGCGGATGTTCTCCAGCAGGCTGCCGGGCATCAGCCGGCCCGCCTGCAGGACCACGCCGAGCTGGCGGCGGACCGCGGTGACATCCAGCGCGGCGAGGTTGCGGCCGTCGTAATGCACGGCGCCCCGCTCCGGCCGCTCAAATCCGAGCAGCAGGCGCAGCAGGGTGGATTTGCCGGAGCCGGACGGGCCCACGAACGCCACGAACTCCCCCGGCGCGATCCGCAGGGAAACGTCCTGCAGCACCGGCTGGGCCTGGCCTTCGTAGCGGAAGGAGACGTGCGCGAGCTCGATCGCGCCGGAGAGTTCGCCGGGATCGCCCGCCTCGCCCGCGACCTCCGGCGGGGCCTGGAGGATGACCTCGAGCCGCTCCGCCAGCGGCGCCGCGGCCGTGAGCAGCAGCGCCGACTCGCCGAGGGCGATCGCCGCCGCGAGGCCCTGGGTCAGCGCGGCCACGAGCGTGAGGAACACCGCCGGGGAAGGCTCGGGTCCGCCCAAGGCACCGAGGCCCGCGATGAGCGCCGCGAGCGCCGCCATCGGCAGCGCGGCCAGCAGCGTCGCCAGGCGGCCGTGGGCCTCGCGCGCGGCCAACGCGTGGCGGCGCAGCCCCGCGAACCCCGCGGCCCACCGCGTGAAGGCCCCGCGTTCCGCCGCGGCGACCCGCAGCTTGGCGAGCCCGCCGAGCAGTTCCAGCAACAGGCCCGCGAGTTGGCCCTGTCGCCGTGCCTGCCCCCGCACGTCCCGGAGCTGCCGGTAGGCCGTCAGCAGCGCCGCGCCCACGGGGATCACCATCAACGCGAGGGCGCCCGGCGCCACCCGCGGATCCACCAGGGCGATCAGCCCTACCGCGGAGACCGCGGTCACGGCCGGGATCAGGGTGCCGGCGATCACGCCCCCGAGCAGTTGGCGCAGGGTCGAGACCGCCAGCGCGCGCTGCCCGAGGTCGCCGGCCGAGAAGCCGCGGAAGAACCCCGCCGGAAGCCGCAGCAGCCGGTCCATCACCGCGGCCCCCAGCGCCGCGTCGGCCCGCCCCTCGAGCCGCAGCAGCGCCAGACCCTGGACGACCTGCAGGCACGCCGCGGCGAACAATCCCGCCGCCAATCCGGCCAGCGCCAACGCCAGATCGCCGCGGTCGCCCCGCGGGATGACGGAGCCCAGGACCCAACCGGAAAGGGCGGGTGCAAGCCAGCTGACCAACCCGGCGCCCACCAGGAACAACGCGAGGTGGGCCGCGTCCGGACCACCGTGCCGCAGGCCGAAGGCCAGCGTCGCGCGCAGCCGCAGGGCGGTCGCCGGCAGGCTCCGGTAAAACATCACGGCAGTCGGACCCACGTCCGCCGCGCCGGCCGCGTCCGCACGCCGGCGTTCGCCCGTCGCGGGATCCCAGACGTCGTAGCCGCCGCCGGGTCGCGGCAGCAGCGCGAGGGGTTCCCCGGTGTTGCGGCGCCAGCCGAGGAATGGGCCGGCTTCCTCCCGCCCCCAATCCGCCGGCAGGGTGATCCGCCGGCTGCGCACGCCGTTGCCCACGAGGATTTCGCCCAACGGGTCGCGGGGCGGCGGTGCGTCCGGCCGCCGCGGGGGCGCGGTGAGCGTCAGGCCCGCCGCGGCCCCGACCGCGGCGCAGGCGGCGAACAGCGGGTCGGTGCCCTCGGCCGGCGCGGGGGCGTCGCGGCGTTCACCCGTCAGCGCGGCCAGCTCCTCCAGCGCGCGCGAGAGCTGGCGGGCCTGGCGTGTCTCTCGCGCGCGCCGCCGGTTGAGCTCGTCGACG
>JAIYCN010000348.1 GCA_027487995.1 Rubrivivax sp.
GCGTTTGTCCGCCCTCCACCAGGATCTCTGCCACGCGGGTACCGTACCGTTGCGACACACCTCTTTCAGAAGCCAAGTCCGCCACCGCACGGGCCAGTTGCGACATGCCTCCCCGCACCGCCCAGACGCCGTCCATTTCCACCTGAGCGATCAACATCAAGGTGGCTGGTGCCTGCCATGGGGATGCCCCGCAATAGGTCGCATAACGTCCGAACAACTGCTGCAGCCGCGGATCGTGAAACCGACGTGACAGGGTAGCCCACAATGATCGGAAGGGGCCCAAACCTGTCAGCGCGAGCAGCCCACCGGGTCCGAGATCCCTCACCATGCTGAACAAGGTCGGACGCTCGGACCGGATGTAGGGCCCCTCCAAGTGGCGGTACAGCCTTCGGGCTTCCCCGCAAAAAGCAGCGAAGCGCTTTGCTTCTTCCCGTCCACTGAATCGTCCGATCGCCTCACGTGAACGCTCGGCGTTCGCGTGAAGATCCAGACGTTCATCTGTGCCCTTCCATCCGTGACGCGCCAAGATGCCCAGGGAATCACACGGCACACGATCGGAAAACGAGGCACCAGCCTGGTCGAACAACTGCTCGAAGACCCAGCGCATCGTAAAGACGGTTGGCCCCGAATCGATGTCGGCGCCCGCCACCCTCAGCGGCCTCATCTTGCCGCCAGGGTCGGAAGCCGCTTCCACCAGCGTGACTTGAAGACCTCGCTGAGCCAGACTCAGAGCGCAAGCCAAGCCGCCCATCCCGGCGCCGATCACCACGGCACGGTCTCGTGCACTGCCGACCGAAGGGAGCGGTCTGCCGTCACCGGCCATGGCCAACTCCTCGTTCCAGGAGTCGCCATCGAACGAACATCGACTCGCTGAAGTGCCGTCCGTCGTAGGCCTTGCGGATGGCCATTTGATGCGCCCCGCTGCGCGCGTAGGCGTTCATATCCATGACCGAATCCCAGATGCTCAAGGTGGCCTGCCGCAGCAAGGGCGCTTCCCCGAGACCTACTGAAAGAGAACATCCACCGGCGTGCGCCAACGCAGCCTCAGCGGGTGGCGCCATTTGCCAGAAGCGCCAAGCCTGCGTCCAACGGATGGACGCCCGCGTCAGCGACACGACGGGCTCAGCAGTCGGCGCGGGAGCCGTTGCGCGGATTTCATGACCTGACCAACGGCCACGGCTCGAGAATGCCTCGAGCTTCAACCATTGCCAACTCTGGACATGCGGCGTCATCTTGTGAAGCCACGAAGACTGGAGAAAGGCGTTCGCCGCCTCGTGTCCCGCGAACACGCAGAACAGTCCGTGCTGCGTGAAGCTTGGACGAAGGCCGAATCCGCCCTGATGACCGCTGCCCAGCACTTTCGCAAATCGCAGGCCAGTGAACCGACCCAGAGCGAACCGGCCAAACAGAAACCGGCCCCACCCCCATATGAGGTGCAGGCCGGATCGGTACTCCATGAGCACCACCACCGCGATATCGGGTGACGGGGTACTGCTCATGGGAGAGAGTTTGAGGATCAGCGAGAGACCGGTTTGGCCCCAGCCACCGCGGCGGTGGTGGCCTTGACGGCCGCAGCCTCGCCAGCGGCACCGCCCGAGCCTGCCCCCGCCACCACTTGAACCAAGGTGGTCAGCTCCGGGTGGTCCTTGGCCATCTTCGCGCCGTACAACGGCTTGTAGGCGCCCTGGTGACACGTGGCGCAATTCACCTTGGCCACATCACCCAGGGTGCCCTTGCGTTCGGCCGGGAACACGTCGGTCAGGTCCTCCATGTAGCCCACGTTCAGGTCACGCACCATGCGGATGCCGTACCAAGCGGTGGTCCGCTGCGGCGGACTCTGTGTCCAGTCGCCAAATGACCGCGAGTTGTGGCAGTAGGTGCAGTTCACACCCAGCGAATCGGACATGTGCATCATCAGTCCGTAGGTGAACTCACCTTGCTGGATGCTGGAGCGGTTGCCCGTGGGCAGAGCCGTATCCCCCGCCACGCGAATCGGCTTCGCTTCCTTGAAGTATTCCGTGTAGTGGTCGTAAGGCAGCGATGCGCCCTTCACGGATTCCTGGTCTGGCGTGTTCTGTGCGTTCTTCGTACCGATGAAATCGGCACCCTTCTTCTGCGGCGGTGCCGTGAACCAAATCTTGGAGGGGACGGGTTGACCACGGTGACAGGTGTAGCAGGTCACCCCCGTGTTGGAAACGTGCTGCTGCCAGTCCACGTTGATGTGCTGCGTCATCTGGATCATGCGACGGGCCACTACCTTGGTGTACTTCGAATCCTCGGCGAAATTGGCTGGGTTGTGGCAGTACACGCAACCCTCGTTCGGTGCCACCCAGGCCGTGATGGCCGTCATGTGACGCACAAACTCTGCCGTGCTCAAGTGACCCAGCACCTTCACGTTCTGGTACACCTGGGAAGCCTTGGGGCCCTCAGACGGTGCAGGCGGGAGGGCGGCAGGGGGCTGGTTCCCTTCGATCTGGGGCTCCAGGATGCGAGGGTTGTAGACCTGCAGCATGCCTGTGCCGCGGTAGCCGCTCTGCACGGAGTCCACCGGTGGACGCTCAAAGGGCGCACCACGCTCACAACCGGCCAGGGCCAGCACCGCGCCCAATGCGACCACCGCTGTGGTCAGTCTTTGCATGAAATTCATGTTGGTGCTCCGGGTTTCAGCGAGGCTGGATCAGCGTAGCCGGATCGACAGGCGAGGGATAGACCGAGGGATACGGGGGCGCAACACCGTGCTTGACCGCCCACAGGTACCAGTTGTCGACAACCGTGCCGGTCAGCAGGATGCCGATACCGCCCGTCAGCGGACACAGCACCGCAAACCACCAGGCCCAACGGTGGATAGACTCCATCGTGGCGTTGAAGCCCATCGTCCAGCGCCAGAACAGGGCCGCACGTTCCGAGGCGGTGCCACGATCCACGATCTGCTCGATTTCGCGCTCGCCGCCGTAGCGGCCCACCGCCAGAATCGTGGCGCCGTGCATGGCAAACAGCAGAGCCGAGCCATAGAGGAAGGCGATCGACAGGGCGTGGAAGGGGTTGTAGAAAAGGTTGCCGTAGCGCAGCGAGAACGCAGCGGTCCAATCCAGATGGCTGAAGATGCCGTAGGGAACCGCCTCGCTCCAGCTTCCCATCAACACCGGGCGAAGCAAGCCCAGCACCAAGGCCAACCAGATGGCGGCGGCAAAGGCCCACGCGATGTGGGTGCCCATTCCCAGTTCACGTGCC
>JAIYCN010000287.1 GCA_027487995.1 Rubrivivax sp.
GAAGGAGACGAATTGGCCCTCAGACGCCGCGGCGGCGATGGGTTCTACAGGGGTCAGGGGATCGGGCATTGGGCAGACGGGAAAAACAGCCCTGGATCAGGCCACAGCCGGGGCGCCGTGTCAGGGTTTAGCCGGAGTCTCCCCCCTACAATCGGGGGTTTGCATTCGATTTCAGCACAGGACTTCCCATGACGCTTTTTGCCGCCGTCGAAATGGCCCCGCGTGACCCGATTCTGGGCCTCAACGAGCAGTTCAACGCCGACCCCAACCCCGCCAAGGTCAACCTGGGTGTGGGCGTGTATTACGACGAGGCCGGCAAGCTTCCCCTGCTCAAGTGCGTGGCCGCGGCAGAAAAGGCCCTGATCGACCAGGGCAAGCCCAAGGGCTACCTGCCCATCGACGGCATTGCCGCCTACGACAAGGCCGTGCAGCAACTGGTGTTCGGCAGCCAGGGTGACGCCGGCAAGGCGCTGGTGGACAGCGGCCGCGTGGCCACGGTGCAGGCCCTGGGCGGCACGGGTGGCCTGAAGGTGGGCGCGGATTTCCTGAAGCGCCTGAACCCTGGCGCCAAGGTGCTGATCAGCGACCCGTCCTGGGAAAACCACCGCGCCCTGTTCACCAACGCCGGCTTCACGGTGGACACCTACCCCTACTACGACGCCGCAGCCCGCGGCATCAACGCGGCGGGCATGCTGGCGGCCCTGAATGCGGCGGACAAGGGCACCGTGGTGGTGCTGCACGCTTGCTGCCACAACCCCACCGGCTACGATCTCACGCCCGAGCAATGGGCGCAGGTGGTGAAGACCGTGAAGGCGCGCGGCCTGGTGGCCTTCCTGGACATGGCCTACCAAGGCTTCGGTGAAGGCATTGCGCAGGACGGCGCCGTGGTGGGTCAGTTCATGGCCGCCGGCCTGGACTTCTTCGTCTCCACCAGCTTCTCCAAGAGCTTCTCCATGTACGGCGAGCGCGTGGGCGCCCTGAGCGTGGTGTGCGAGAGCAAGGATGTCGCCTCACGCGTGCTGAGCCAATTGAAGATCGTGATCCGCACCAACTACTCGAACCCGCCCACCTTCGGCGCGCAGGTGGTGGCCACGGTGCTGACCACCCCCGAACTTCGCCAGATGTGGGAAGACGAACTGGCCGGCATGCGCGTGCGCATCAAGGCCATGCGCGAACAGTTGGTGGCCAAGCTGCAGGCCGCGGGCGTGGCAGGGGACTTGTCCTACATCACGCGCCAAAAGGGCATGTTCAGCTACTCGGGTCTGAACAAGGCACAAATGGAGCGGCTGCGCGGCGAATTCGGCATTTATGGGGTGGACAGCGGCCGCATCTGCGTGGCCGCACTCAACGGCAAGAACCTGGACGCCGTGGCGTCTGCCATCGCCAAGGTGATCGCCTGAAGGCGTGCTGTCAGGGAACAGCGTTACAACTTGTTTGTTGCACCGCAACATCTTTCGTGCAACAGTGCGTCCCGTCACACAGGCCACCCCTGTGTGACGGCCGTGTGAGCCCGATCAACCTCCACCCAAAAAGGTCTGCCCATGTTGTATCAGCTCTATGAAGCCCAGCGCGCGCTGATGGCCCCGTTCTCGGAGTTCGCCAGCGCGTCCTCCAAGCTGTACAACCACCCGCTGTCGCCGTTCACGCACACGCCCATGGCGCAACGCATCTCGGCCAGCTTTGACCTGATGCACCGGCTGGCCAAGGACTACGAGAAGCCGGAGTTCGGCATTGCCAGCGTGAAGGTCGGCGGCGACGACGGCATTGAGGTGGCCGTGCAGGAGCAGGTGCACATCCAAAAGCCCTTCTGCCGCCTGCTGCGCTTCAAGCGCTTCAGCGACAACCCGCAGGTGCTGGCCACCATGAAGGCGCAGCCCGTGGTGCTGGTGGTGGCGCCGCTTTCGGGCCACCACGCCACCTTGCTGCGCGACACGGTCAAGAGCCTGCTGCAGGACCACAAGGTCTACGTCACCGACTGGACCGACGCGCGCATGGTGCCCCTGGAAGATGGCGTCTTCCACCTGGACGACTATGTGGCCTATGTGCAGGAGTTCATCCGCCACATCGGCCCGGAAGTGAACGTGATCAGCGTGTGCCAGCCCACCGTGCCGGTGTTGGCGGCCATTTCATTGAATGCCACCAATGGCGACGTGCTGCCGCGCACCATGACCATGATGGGCGGGCCCATTGATGCGCGCAAGTCGCCCACCGCTGTGAACAACCTGGCCATGAACAAGAGCCACGAGTGGTTCCAGAACAACGTGATCCACCGGGTGCCGGTGAACTACCCAGGTGCCGGCCGCGCGGTCTACCCCGGCTTCCTGCAGCACACCGGCTTCGTGGCCATGAACCCCGACCGGCACCTGAGCAGCCATTACGACTACTTCCTGGACCTGATCCGCGGAGACGACGACAGCGCCGAGGGCCACCGCCAGTTCTACGACGAGTACAACGCCGTGCTGGACATGCCGGCTGAGTACTACCTGGACACCATCAAGACCGTCTTCCAGGACTTCGCACTGGTGAACGGCAC
>JAIYCN010000165.1 GCA_027487995.1 Rubrivivax sp.
ATCCAGCGGCTCGCGCCCGGCGTGCTCGCCCTGCACCAGCGCCTGAAGAGGGCCCTCGACCCCCAGGGCGTGTTCAGCCCGCACCGCCTGCATCCTGAATTCTGAATCCGCTGTTCCATGCAAACCCATCTCGCCCCTGAATTCGCCGGTACCCGAGAGGGCCAGGCGGCCGAGGCCATCCTGCGCAAGTGCGTGCACTGCGGCTTCTGCACCGCCACCTGCCCCACCTACCAGTTGTTGGGCGACGAACTTGATGGCCCGCGTGGGCGCATCTACCTCATCAAGCAGGTGCTGGAAGGTGCCACCGTCACCGAGAAGACACAGCAGCACCTGGACCGGTGCCTGACCTGCCGCAACTGCGAGACCACCTGCCCTTCGGGCGTGCAATACGGGCAACTGGTGGAGATTGGGCGCCACATCGTCGAGGAGAAGGTGCCGCGCCAGGGCCGCGAGAAGACCGTGCGCTGGCTGCTCAAGGAAGGACTCACCTCGCCGCTGTTCAAGCCTGCGATGACCGTGGGCAAGATGGTGCGGCCCCTGCTGCCCGATTCGCTGAAGAAGAAGGTGCCGGGCGCCACACCGCCGCGCGCCGGCCTGTGGCCCACGCGCCAGCATCCACGCAAGGTTTTGATGCTGGCGGGTTGCGTGCAGCCGGCCATGATGCCCAACATCAACAGCGCCACGGCCCGTGTGCTGGACGCCTGCGGCATCCAGACCCTGGTGGCCGAAGGCGCAGGCTGCTGCGGCGCCATTCGGACGCACCTCAATGACCACGAGGGAGGCCTGGCCGACATGCGCCGCAACATCGACGCCTGGTGGTCGATGGTGCAGTCTGGTGAAGTCGAAGCGATCGTGATGAACGCCTCTGGCTGTGGCGTGACCGTCAAGGAGTACGCGCAGCATCTGGCGCACGACCCGGAATATGCCGAGCGGGCGCGTGTGATCAGCGAAAAGACGCGCGACCTGAGTGAACTGCTGCCGGATTTGATGCCGCGCCTGAAGACCCTGCTGGGCGGCAGAAAGGGATCCCACGTGGGCGGCGGCCGCGGGACGCTGGCTTACCACCCGCCCTGCACACTGCAGCACGGCATGAAGCTGCGCGGCGGGGTGGAGTCGCAGCTGCGTGAACTGGGGCTGCCCATCGAAGTGGCGGGTTGCGAAAGTCACCTGTGCTGCGGCTCGGCCGGCACCTATTCCGTGCTGCAGCCCGAGCTTTCCACCCAACTGCGCGACCGAAAGCTTGAGCACTTGGGTGAGCTCAAGCCGCGCACCATCCTCTCGGCCAACATCGGTTGCATTCAGCACCTCCAAAGCGGCACCGACACGCCGGTTCAACACTGGGTGGAGTTGATCGACGAAATGCTGGCGACCTGAGCTGGCGGCCTGAAGACTCGACTCAGGCGCGCGCCTCCGGGATCTGCAGGTTGGCGCTCAGCACCCGGCGAAGCGCGCCCAGTTCAAGCGGCTTGGTGAGGTAGTCGGCGAAGCCCGCTTCCCGCCCGCGGTCCACGTCATGCTTCATCGCATCGGCCGTAACGGCCACCACGGGAACCGCTGCCAAGGATGGATGCTGGCGAAACAGCGTGAGCAATTGGTAGCCGTCCAGCCCGGGCATGTTGATGTCCAACAGGATGAGCGAAGGTCCAATCTCCAGCGCCTGTTCGAGGGCCTGATGCGAGTCCTGGCAGGTGTGCACCTGCAGCTGCGGTTCCCGCTGCAGCATGCGCACCAACAGCTTGAGGTTCACAGGGTTGTCGTCCACGCACAGCACCGCATGTGGCCGCTGCAGTCCAGCCATAGGCACCGAGCTTGAATCAACGGCACCTGCAGCGCCGGATGCAGGCTCTGTTGCAGGGGCGCCGCCAGGCAACTCAACCCAGAATCGAGCACCGTGCCCAGGTTCGCTGTGCACCCCGATCCGACCATTCATGAGCTGGATCAGGCGCTGAGACAAGGCCAAACCAATGCCCGTACCCTGCACCGGGCCGTAGCGTGCGTCTCCACGCTCAAAGGGCTGGAAAAGCCGGGCCAAGGCCTCGGGCGAAATGCCCGGTCCGCCGTCCTGCACTGCAAGACGCCAGTGCCGGTGGTCCACCTGCTCAGCCGACACGCGCACCCAACCGCCCACGTGGTTGTACTTCACCGCGTTGCTCAACAGGTTGAGCACCACCTGACGCAACCGCCCCTCATCGGCCTGCAGCATCACGCCGTCCAGCCCTTCACAGGTGATGGCCACCTGCCGCTCTTTCGCCTGGGGTTGAATCAGGTCGCAGCACTCGCGCACCAGTGGAGCCGCAGCAAGCGACGCAATGCGCACATCCATGCGCCCAAGCTCGATCTTGCTGAGGTCCAGCACGTCATCGATCAAGTGGAGAAGGTGACGACCGGCCTGATGGATTTCCCTCGCGCCCTCACGTGCGCCCGCATCGGCACGCGCATCCTCGGCCATCAACTGGCTGAAGCCCAGGATTGCATTCATGGGGGTACGCAACTCATGGCTCATGCCGGAGATGAATTGCGACTTGGCTTGGTTGGCCTGGGTTGCGTCGTCCAGTGCAAGACGCAGTTCGTGGGTGCGCTGAGACACCTGTTGCTCGAGTTCGGCGGTCTGGCGTTTTTGGGCATCAATCAGCGACTGCTGCAGCTCCCGCCGCTGCCGCGCACTTTGCTGGGCATACGCGGCCACCAGCAGGACCAGAAAGACGGCTTTGATGGAAAACCGGACCTCGGGGCTTTCTGAGAGGAGCCGCCCGTAGTCGTGCGCCCATCCATGGCTGATGAGCCAATTCAGGTGAAGGATGGTGAGCAGCCCGAGCATCAGTGGGGGCTGCTTCACCTGCGCGCGCCACGCGATGGCCAGGAAGCCCCAGCCCGCGCCATGGGCCAAATAGATCGGCAGGTTGATCAGCCGGTCCTCTGATTCGGCGTCCCATGCCGCCAAACCCACCATGGCCAAACCCACAAGGACGACAGCCAGCAGCTTGCGCGGTGCCCAGGAGGCCTGGTGCAAGCCCAACAAGGTGAACGTCATCAGTGCCAGGCAGGCATGGGACAGCGTGGTCACCTGCACCGAAGCAGCACTGAGCGGGACCACCACCGAGTCCAGCCAGGGCAGCAAGGCCACGTGTCCGATGTTGACGACCTCGGCGGTTGCGGTGATGCTGATCCACAGTCCCGCTGCCATGCCACCCGCCGTGCGCTGGAGCGCCATCACCAGTGCCAACACCAGGGTCGCACCCAATGCCAGCGCGGTGATGGCCGTCTGCAGCGTGGTGCGCTGCGCGCCCTCAGCGGCCGTCACCCACTGCAATCGATCGGGCCACCAGAGCGTGCCTTCGGTGCGCACCATCAGCACCGCCTCCTGCCCTGGTGCCAGTGTGATGGGGAACGATGGCAAGGCTGTTCGCAGTGCACGCCCGTCGATGGGCACGCCGGCGCCAGCGCGCATCGCCTGCGAGAGAGGTTCGCCCTGAAGGTTCAAC
Source organism: Rubrivivax sp. (assembly GCA_027487995.1). GTDB lineage: Bacteria > Pseudomonadota > Gammaproteobacteria > Burkholderiales > Burkholderiaceae_C > RFTU01. The sequence goes on from JAIYCN010000165.1 coordinate 3,483, forward strand.
AATTGCACCCGCGCATCACGCAGCCAGGGGTAGTTGATTTGCAACCACACGGCTGCTGCGGTGGTGCCGCTGTTGACCAGAGGCAGACGGACCCAGTGGGGCTGGGCGTCCAGGAAATCGTATTCCGTGCGGGGCAGCAGGGTGCGCCACTGGGTCTGCAGGAGCGCCTGGGCCGCCGTCAGTTCAGCACCCGGGGACTCTTGCAAGACCGCGGTGGCTTGGATCCACCGCCCCTGGGGCAGAGGCGCGGCCACGTCCAAGGGTTGGGGCGCGGGGGATGCGGGTTCGGCCTGCGCCCAGCCCAGCAGGGCGGCCATAAACGCCCAGCAGACCAAGCGTCGAACAAGAAGGGCGACGCTCGCCTGGCGTTCCAACCACATCCCAAAATTATCCCCGCTTCAGACGGGTGTTCGGCCCCCCAATGGGGGGTATCTTCGTGGGTACCGAAGGAGGCCCGTGTAGGGTTCTCACAATCCCGATCAGGGCTTGGGCGGCGACGCAGGCGCCTTCTCACTCCAGGGCACGCCCGCCGTCACCCAATCGTGGCGGGCCACGTCAAAGAACATCACATCCACGCCGTCGGGCTTGGTCCCCAGGACGCGACAGGTGGCCTCGGTGAGCGCTTGAGCCAGTTGGCGCTTCTGCTCGGGTGTGCGCCCTTCAAACAATTCAACGCGGATCAGCGGCATGGTGAACTCCTCAGGGTGTTGATGGTCGGGTAATGGTGCTCACGCGATGAGAATGGCGCGAAAGTCGTTCACATTGGTGCGCGTAGGGCCAGTGACGACGGACTCGCCCAAGGCTTGAAAGAAGCCGTGGCCGTCGTTGCGGGCCAGGCTGTGCGCGGGCTTGATGCCAGCCTCCCAGGCGCGGCTGAGGGTGTCGGGGCCGAAGGTGGCGCCAGCAATCTCCTCCGCTCCGTCCACACCGTCGGTGTCGCCAGCCAAGCCCCAGATGCGGGGATGGCCGCCGGTGGCGATGGCCAAAGACAGCAGGCATTCGACATTCCGCCCGCCGCGGCCATCACCGCGCAAGGTGACGGTGGTCTCGCCGCCGGACAGCAGTACGCAGGGCGCCTGAAAGGGCTGCCCACGCTGCACCACCTGCAGGGACATGCCACCGAGCACGCGGCCCACATCACGAGCTTCGCCTTCAAGCGAATCTCCCAAGATGTAGGCGCGCACACCTTCGGAAGCGGCCACCGCAGCCGCAGCCTCCAGGGCCTGCTGCGGTGCGGCCACGAGGCGGGACTCGGCACGGGAAAGGCGCGGGTCGCCGGGTTTGATCGATTCGCCGTGGCCGCTGCGCAGAAGATCGACGATCGTGTGGTGGAGTGTTGGCGCCAAGTCCAGCCGGTAGCGTTCGATCAGGTCCAACGCTTGCTCACACGTGGTGGGGTCGGGCACCGTGGGACCGGAGGCAATGTCGATGGCATGGTCGCCGGGCACATCGCTCATCATCAGCGTCACCAGGCGCGCAGGGTGACATGCTGCCGCCAGGCGACCGCCCTTGATGGCCGACAGGTGGCGGCGCACCGTGTTCATCTCGGTGATGGTGGCGCCAGACTGCAGCAGGGCCCGGTTCACCGCCTGCTTGTCGGCCAGCGTGAGGCCGGGCAGGGGCAGCGGCAACAGCGCAGATCCCCCGCCCGAAATCAGCGCGATCACCAGGTCATGCGAAGACAGGCCTTGCACCAACTGCAGCATGCGCTGCGCCGCCTTCAAGCCCGCATCGTCCGGCACCGGATGCGCCGCTTCGACGATCTCGATACGCGAGCAGGGTGCACCGTAGCCGTAGCGGGTGACCACCAAGCCTTCCATCCGCCCCGGCCAGTCGGCATAGTGTGCCTCCAGCGCCTGGGCCATCGCGGCCGACGCCTTGCCGGCGCCGATCACGATGAGCCGGCCGCGGCCCATACCGGGCAACTCATCCATGCGCGGCAGATGGGCCGGCACGCAGACATCAGGCTGGGCACTGGCGACTGCGGCGTCGAACAGGCGGCGCAAGAAAGCTCGTTGGGGGCAGGCGGCGGTGTTCATGCGAGGACAAAAGACGGTGGTCTCGGGCTCATCTTCGCATGCCACACTGAAGCGGAATGACCGCCCCTGAGCGGGCTAGGCCGACCGTGGCCACAACCGGCCCGACCGAACACGCCGAACACGCCGAACAGGCCATCAGGCGCTGGGCGGCGTCTCCTGCCCAATCTCGAAGTTGGCCATCTTCTCCAAGGCCCGCACCATCGCCGAGTGGTCCCACGCCTTGCCGCCATGCGCGGCACAGGAGTTGAAGAGTTCCTGCGCGGTGGCGGTGTTGGGCAGGCTCACGCCCAGGGCGCGCGCGCTGCTCAGCGCCAGGTTCAGGTCCTTCTGGTGCAATTCGATGCGGAAGCCCGGATTGAAGGTGCGCTTGACCATGCGCTCGCCATGCACCTCCAGGATGCGGCTGGCGGCAAAGCCGCCCATCAGCGCTTGGCGCACCTTGGCAGGGTCCGCACCCGCACGCGCAGCAAACACCAGCGCCTCGGCCACGGCTTCGATGTTCAGGGCCACGATGATCTGGTTGGCCACCTTGGCTGTTTGACCATCGCCGTTGCCACCCACCAGGGTGATGTTCTTGCCCATGCACTCGAACAGCGGCTTGATGCGCTCGAAGGCCGCCTCGGTACCGCCGATCATGATGGTCAAGGTGGCGTTCTTGGCGCCCACCTCGCCACCGCTCACCGGCGCGTCCAGGTAATCGCAGCCCAGGGCGTTGATGCGTTGGGCGAAGTCCTTGGTGGCAATCGGCGAGATGGAGCTCATGTCCACCACGGTCTTGCCCTTGCTCAGGCCGGAGGCCACGCCGCGCTCGGCGAACAGCACCTTCTCCACGTCGGGCGTGTCGGGCAGCATGGTGAAGATGATGTCGGCCTGCTGGGCCACGCTCCGCGCGTCGGTACAGGCCACAGCGCCCTTGGCAGTGAGATCCGCCGGCACCTGGCTGCGGGTGTGCACGAAGAGTTGGTGGCCAGCGGCCAACAGGTGCCCGGCCATGGGGGAGCCCATGATGCCCAGGCCGATGAAGCCGATCTTGTGTGAAGTGGTGGTCATGTCTGGAAGTCTCAGGAAAGGTTGAGGGCCAACAGCGTACTGCGAAACTCAGTGGGCCAGTTGCTGCCGCCAGCCCAGGCCCTGTTCGGTGCCCGCTGCGGGCTTGTATTCACAACCGATGGCGCCCTTCCACCCGATGCGCTGCAGGTGTGCAAAGAAGAAGGCGTAGTTGATTTCGCCGGTGCCCGGTTCGTTGCGCCCCGGGTTGTCCGCGATCTGGATGTGGCCGATGCGCGCCAAGTGCTTGCTGAGCGTGCCCGCCAGTTCGCCCTCCATGCGCTGCATGTGGTACGCGTCGTATTGGATGTAGGTGTTGGGAGCACCGACTTCATCCAGAATCGACAAGCCCTGCGCGGTGGTGCTCACGAAGAAGCCGGGAATGTCGAAGGTGTTGATGGGCTCGATCAACAGGTCGATGCCATGCTCGGCCAAGCGCTGCGCAGCATGGCGCAGGTTGGTCACCAGCGTGGCACGGGCCTGCTCTTCGCTGACGTTTGCAGGCTTGATGCCGGCCAGGCAGTTGATCTTCTTCACGCCCAATGCGGTGGCGTAGGCGATGGCTTGTTCAACCCCGCGCTTGAACTCTTCAACGCGATCCGGGTGGCAGGCGATGCCACGCTCGCCACCGGCCCAGTTGCCCGCCGGCAGGTTGTGAAGGATGAGGCTCAAGCCGTGAGCCTGCAGTTCCGCCTTGATGGCCTCGGGCGTGGCTTCATACGGAAACTGGCACTCCACCTGCGTGAAGCCCGCTCGAGCAGCGCGGCCGAAGCGCTCGATGAAGGGGGCCTCGGTGAACAGCATCGAGAGATTCGCAGCAAAGGTCGTCATGGTGATGGCGTTATGGGGTAAGAGGTACCGGGCCCGCCGGATGATGCCCAATTCCGGCGGGTCGATGGGATGGTCGGGAATCAGTCAAGCAGTCCCGCAGCCACCAGACCTTCAGTGCCTTTGGGATGGCGGCAGTCGATGGCTTCGAACTCGTTGATCTTGTCGATTTCCACGCCCATCGCAATGTTGGTCACCTTCTCCAGGATCACCTCCACCACCACCGGCACACTGAACTCGCGCGCCATGGACCGGGCCTGACGCAGGGCATCCTGCAGCTTGGAAGGGTCGGTCACGCGCAGCGACTTGCAGCCCAGACCCTCCACCACCTTCTGGTGGTCCACGCCATAGCCCTTCAGCGTAGGGTCATCCACGTTCTGATTGTCGAAGGCCAACTGCACGCAGTAGTCCATGTCGAAGCCGCGCTGGGATTGGCGAATGAGGCCCAGGTAGCTGTTGTTGACCAGCACCTGAACATAGGGCAACTTGAACTGCGCACCTGCGGCCAGTTCTTCGATGAGGAACTGGAAGTCGTAATCGCCCGCCAAACCGACCACCGTGCGGGTGGGGTCGGCCGCCACCACGCCCAGTGCGGCCGGCAGGGTCCAGCCCAAGGGGCCGGCTTGGCCGCAGTTGATCCACTGACGCGGCCCGTAGATATGCAGGAACTGGGCGCCGGCAATCTGGCTCAGACCAATGGTGGACACGTACACGGTGTCGCGCGGGAACACCGCGTTCATCTCCTGGTACACACGCTGGGGCTTGATGGGGATGTTGTCGTAGTCCGTCTTGCGCAGCATCAACGACTTGCGCTCGGCGCAGCGTGCGGCCCAGGTATTGAAGTTCTTGAGCGCGCCTGCGGCCTTGCGCTCGCGCGCGGCCTGCACGAAGAGCTCGAGCGCGGCCTTGGCATCACTCACGATGCCGTACTGCGGCTCGAACACACGGCCGATCTGCGTGGGCTCAATGTCCACGTGCACGAAGGTGCGGCCCTTGGTGTAGGTGTCCACGCTGCCGGTGTGGCGGTTGGCCCAGCGGTTGCCGATACCCAGCACGAAGTCGCTGGCCAGCATGGTGGCGTTGCCATAGCGGTGGCTGGTCTGCAGGCCGCACATGCCGGCCAT
>JAIYCN010000288.1 GCA_027487995.1 Rubrivivax sp.
CAAGCCCGAGAAGCCCATTGGTGCCTTCCTGTTCTCAGGCCCCACCGGTGTGGGCAAGACCGAGGTGGCCAAGCAGTTGGCCTACATCCTGGGTGTGGACCTCATCCGCTTCGACATGTCCGAGTACATGGAAAAGCACGCGGTGAGCCGCCTAATCGGTGCGCCCCCGGGCTACGTGGGCTTCGACCAGGGCGGCCTGCTCACCGAGGCCGTCACCAAGAAACCGCACTGCGTGCTGCTGCTCGACGAAATCGAGAAGGCGCACCCCGAAGTGTTCAACGTGCTCCTGCAGGTGATGGACCACGGCACCCTCACAGACAACAACGGGCGCAAGGCCGACTTCCGCAACGTCATCCTCATCATGACGACCAATGCGGGTGCGGAGACGATGAACAAGAGCACCATCGGCTTCACCACCGCGCGTGAGGCCGGTGACGAGTTGGCCGATCTCAAGCGCATGTTCACGCCGGAGTTCCGCAACCGGCTGGACGCCCAGGTCAGTTTCCGTCCGCTGAGTGAGGAAATCATCCTGCGGGTGGTGGACAAGTTCCTGCTGGAACTGGAAAGCCAGTTGCAGGAGAAGAAGGTCGAGGTCACCTTCACCGATGGCCTGCGCAAGCATCTGGGCAAGAAGGGTTTCGATCCTCTCATGGGCGCGCGCCCGATGCAGCGCCTCATCCAGGACACCATTCGCCGCGCCTTGGCCGACGAACTGCTCTTCGGTCGCCTCATCGACGGTGGCCGCCTCACGGTGGACATCGACGCCGAAGGCCAGACGGTGTTGGACATTCAGCCGCCCAAGAAGAGCGACCGCTCCAAGGCCGAGCCCGCCACGGCCTGAGGGCTCCGTCGCCTCCCTTATCGCCGTCCTTCCTGAGCCTCAAGGGCTCGGAAGGGTGGGCGAGGGGTCCTGTTGGTAAAAGGAGCGGTACAGGGCGAACAGTTCCGGCTGTTCGTCCCTGAAGGGCAGGGGCTGGGTGAAGAAGGCCTCGCTGGTCACGGCGAAGAACTCGGCCGGATCCTGCGCGCCATACGCGTCAATGATGCTGTCGTAGCCACAGGCACTGCGCTCGTCGAAACGGTCGAAGGCAGCCTGCAGGGTGTCCTGCCAGGCCGCCCTCTCGGAAGCGCGCAGCGGTGGAGTGCCATCAATCACACCATCCAAGCCGTCCAGCACATGGACGAATTCGTGGATGACCACGTTGAAGGCGGTGCCGGTGGCGCCCGCACTTTCGGCGCCGCCAGCGGCCGCTCCCTCGTGCCAGCTCAGCATCACCGGACCATCACCCATGGCCTCGCCCACCAGTTCCTCTTGCCAGGTGTGCACCAGCCCGATCTCATCGGTGGTCTCGCGTTTCGCGCGAACGGGCCCTTCGTGGATCACGATGCCCACGAATCCCTCGTAGGGTGAAAGCCCCAGGCGCAACACCGGCAGGCACGCCTGCGCGGCCACGGCCAAGGCCATGGCGTCCGTCACGTTGAAGCCATGGGCGCCGTGGAATTCCTTGCGTCGCAGGAACTGCGCGCTCAAGGTGCGCAGTGCGTTCAAGTCCTGGCTGGAGCGGCACGCCAGGAAAGGGTGCGTGTGCAGCAATTGCCGCCACAGATGTTCGGGGATGTCCTGCGCGGACGGCCTGCGCCAAAGCGATTGGAGCGAACCAAGCGCGTTCCACCAGCGCGGACGGGATGGCCCAGACGCTGAATCTGTCATGCCCCGCACTCAGGCTCGGGACAGTGGGAGGCGGGCGAATCCGTCCCGGGTGAGCCGCAGCACCTCGGCTCGTGGCTTGGTGGCCCGCAAGTCCCAATCGGTGAGCACGTAGCGGGTGTAGCCCGGCGCCAGCACTTCCGTGCCGGGCCGATGGGTGTGGCCGTGCACCAGGCTGCGGCAACCCGCTTGGTGCATCCAGGCCACGGCCGTGGCAGTGTCGATGTCGGAATAGGCCGAGCCCGTCATTGCCAGGCGCTCACGGGCCTTTTCCTGGCTGCCCTCGCGCAGTCGCTGGGCCTGCGCCCGCCGCTCGGCCAGGGGCAGGGACAGGAACTGCCGTTGCCAGGCTTCGCCGCGCACCAGCTTCCTGAAGGCCATGTAGTCGGTGTCGCCGGTGCAAAGCAGGTCACCATGCGTGAGCAGCACCGGATGGTTCCACGCCACCAGGCGTGTGGGGTCGGCCAGTGCGGTAAACGCTGCGCGCTGCCGCAGGCGTGAGCCCACCAGGAAGTCACGGTTGCCCACCATGAAGCCGAGCTGCACGCGGGACGCAGCCTCCTCCAGGGTGGCCACGCATTCCGCCTCGAAGCCGCTGTCGGCCGCGTCGTCGCCAATCCACACCTCGAAGAGATCGCCCAGGATGAACACCGCATCGGCCCGGGTGCGGCGCATGTAATCGCGCCAGGCCTGGGCCGTTTCAGGCTGGTCCTCACTCAGGTGGACGTCCGAGATGAAGTCGATGGCCGACCAGGATTCCTCGGCGGCCACCTCATAGAAGGTGGGCAGGGCCAGTTCAGCGCTCATGCAGGCGTTGCGCGGTCAAGCCGTGACCACGGCTACTTTTTCGATGACCACATCTTCCAGGGGCACATCGGCATGCATGCCGGCACGTCCGGTCTTCACGCCTTCGATGGCGTCCACGATGTCCTGGCCCGAAATCACGCGGCCGAACACGGCATAGCCCCAACCCTGCGGGCTTTCCGAGCGGAAGTTCAGAAAGTCGTTGTCGGTGGTGTTGATGAAGAACTGCGCCGTGGCCGAATGCGGGGCCGAGGTGCGGGCCATGGCAATGGTGTAGTGGTCGTTGGTCAGACCGTTGTTGGCCTCGTTGGTGATGGCGCTGTCGGTGGGCTTCTGGTCCATGCCCGGCACAAACCCGCCACCCTGGACCATGAAGCCCTTGATCACGCGGTGAAAGATGGTGCCGTCGTAGTGGCCCTTGGCGACATAGGCGAGGAAGTTCTCCACGGTCTTGGGCGCGCGCTCGTCATCGAGTTCAATGCGCAGGGTGCCCTTGCTGGTGGTCATGTCGACGAGTGTGCTCATGGAAATCTCCGGGTTTCGGTGTGTAGGGCGGCATGGCTCCTCGGCATCAGGGATTGATGACGCGGGCCTTGACGATGGTGATGGGTTGCACGGGCAGATTGGCGAACATGCCGCTGCTGCGGGTAGGCGCCGCCTTGATCTGGTCGACGACCTCCATGCCGGCCACGACTCGTCCGAACACGGCATAGCCGTGACCGTCGCGGGCGTTGGCCTTGTCCAGGAACGGGTTGTCGACCACGTTGATGAAGAACTGCGACGTGGCCGACTGTGGGTCCGTGGTGCGGGCCATGGCCACCGAGCCGCGCACATTGGACAAGCCGTTGTCGCTTTCCAGTGCGATGGGCTTGCGGGTGGTCTTTTGTCGAAGGTCGGCCGTGTAGCCGCCGGTCTGCACCATGAAGGTTTCGATGACGCGGTGGAAGATCACGCCGTCGAAGAAGCCCGCCTTCACATAGGCCGTGAAGTTGGCGACCGTGACGGGGGCCTTGTCGGCCTGCAGCTCGACGTCGATGTCACCCAGGTTGGTGCTCAGCCGCACGGTCTGGGCGGGCGCAGCGGCCATCCAAAACCAGGACAGGGCCACCAGCAGCGCCGCGCGCGTGAGCCGCAGGGCGGAAACGGGGATCGCAAACACGTTCAGTTTCGCCTTCAGTTTTATACTCGACGCATTGTAAGGAGAGGCCGCCTGCCTCGACGGCGGCCGGCAATTGGCCTGCCGCTTGAGTACAGGCCGCCGCACAGCGCCGTGACCCTCAAGATCTACAACACGTTCACCCGGCAGGCGCAAGCCTTCGAGCCACTGGAACCCGGTCATGTCCGCATGTACGTGTGCGGCATGACCATTTATGACCTGTGCCACATCGGTCACGCGCGGATGATGACCGCGTTCGACCTGGTGGTGCGCTGGCTGCGTGCCAGCGGCCTGCGCGTCACGTACGTGCGCAACATTACCGATATCGATGACAAGATCATCCGGCGTGCGGTGGAGCGTGGCATTCCGCTTCGCCAACTGACCGATGAGATGACGCAGGCCATGCACCGCGACATCGGCGCCATTGGCGTGCTGCCGCCCACGCAGGAGCCGCGCGCCACCGATTACGTGCCTCAGATGCTGGGCATGATCGGGCGGCTCGAGGAAAAGGGCCTGGCTTACCGCGCCCCCAACGGCGACGTGAACTACGCGGTGCGCCGCTTCGAGGGCTATGGGCGCTTGTCGGGCAAGTCCTTGGACGATTTGCGCGCCGGCGAGCGTGTCGCGGTGGAGGAGGGCAAGCAGGACCCTCTGGACTTCGTGTTGTGGAAGGCCGCCAAGCCCAGCGAGCCGGCTGACGCCAAGTACGACGGCCCTTACGGGCCTGGGCGCCCGGGCTGGCATATCGAGTG
>JAIYCN010000390.1 GCA_027487995.1 Rubrivivax sp.
AGACCAGCAGCAGCATCCACAAGCCCTGCTGGCCGGCGGCCAGCACCTGGGTCGAATCCATCGCGGGCCTTTCGACGCTAAGTGACGAAGCTGGCGGCCAGCGAGCCCAGCAACAGGTTCCATCCATCGGCCAGGACAAACAGCATCAGCTTGAAGGGCAGCGCGACGAGCACCGGGCTGAGCATCATCATGCCCAGCGACATCAGCACGCTGGCCACGATCATGTCGATGATCAGGAAAGGCACGAAGATCAAGAATCCGATCTGGAAGGCGGTCTTGAGTTCGCTGGTGACGAAGGCGGGAATCAGTACCCGCATCGGCGCCTCCGAACCCTTCACGCCCGGGGGCAACTGCGCCATCCGCGCAAACAGTTCGACGTCCGCCTGTCGGGTCTGACGGAGCATGAATTCGCGCATGGGGCCCTGTGCGCGGTCGGTGGCCTGTTCGAAGCTGATCTGGTTGGCGGCGTAGGGCTTCCACGCTTCGTCGTACACCTTGTCCAAGGTGGGAGCCATCACGAAATAGGTGAGGAACAGGCTCAGGCCGATGATGACCTGGTTCGGCGGCGCCGCCTGCGTGCCCAGGGCCTGCCGCATAAGGCTGAGCACGATGACGATGCGCGTGAATCCCGTCATCATCAGCAGCACAGCCGGAAGGAAGGTGAGCGCCGTGAAGAACAGCAGGGTTTGGATGGGCACGGAATAGCTGGCCGACCCCGCGCCTTGCCCCACAAGCAAGGGCAGATTGGCGCCACCCGATGCCTGTTGCGCCCATGCCGAGGAAGCGATGAGCGCACAGCCCAAGGCACCAGCCCATCGGACGAGGCGTGCCGTGCGCATGCCGTACCCGCTCACACGGTTTCCTGCAATTGTTGACCTGGCGCTTGCGGGAGCACCGCCACCAGATTCACTTGATGCGGTGTGACACCCAGCATCAGCGTTTGCGGCGCCGCCTGCCCCTGCCGAACCTCGACGATCACCAGGCGCTGACCGGTGCCCAGCGGGGTCTGGGACAGGACCTTCACCGGACCGTGGGCTCCGATGGCACCTCCAAATCGACTGCGCTTGAGCACCCACAGGCTCACCGGGATCAACACCACGATGGCGAAGAACCAGAACAGCAGTCCGGCCCAGCCGCCGGTGCCGGCATTCATCTCCATGACGCTCAGCCCCTGCTCAAGCGGCGCATGCGCTCGCTGGGGGTGACGATGTCGGTCAGGCGAATGCCGAACTTGTCATTGACCACCACCACCTCACCCTGCGCAATCAGGAAGCCGTTGACCAGCACGTCCATCGGTTCCCCGGCCAATGCGTCCAGTTCCACCACGCTGCCCTGGGCCAGCTGCAGGATGTGCTTGATGGGAATCCGCGTACGCCCCAACTCCACCGTGAGCTGCACAGGGATGTCCAGGATCATGTTGATGTCATTGACCGGTGCCGGAGCACCCGCACCGGGTTGACCGAAGTTCGCGAAGGACGCTGGCGACACTTGTTCATCACGCATCGGTGGCGGCATGTCGAACGGGTCTGCGGCAGGACCACTGCCCTGAAGTTGCGACTCCACCGCCGGGCTGGAGGCCATGGCCGACGAGGGTTTGGCCTCGGCCAGTGCGGCAGCCCACTCCGCGGCCATTGCATCATCGTCCGACATGGGCACAGCGTTTTCAAGCGACATTTTTTTCTCCGAGCCAGCTCTGGTTGTTGCCGGTCAATATCTCGTCGACCTTCAGGGCGTACTTGCCATTGGAGGTGCCGTAGTGGCAGGCAAGGACAGGAACGCCTTCCACCTTCGCCTCAATGCGGGGCAGCAGATCGAGTTCCAGGAAATCACCCGGCTTGAGCGAGAGCAGTTGTTCCACTGTTGCAGGCGCTTTGGCCAGATCGGCCACCAGTTCCACTTCAGCCGCCTGGATCTGTGCGGTCATCAGATTCACCCAGCGGCGGTCGGGTTCGGCCGCGTCGCCCTGCAGCGTGCTGTAGAGCACATCGCGTATGGGCTCCAGGGTGGAGTAGGGGATGCAGATGTGGACCGCACCGCTGCTGTCGCCGATTTCCACCGTGAAGGAGGTGGAGACCACCACCTCGCTGGGTGTGGCGATGGTGGCGAACTGAGGCTGCATCTCCGAGCGCTGGTACTCCAATTCCAAGGGGTACACGCCATTCCAAGCCTTCTTGTACTCCGTGAGGATGACGTCGACCATGCGCATGATCACGCGCTGTTCGGTGGCGCTGAAGTCACGGCCCTCGATGCGGGTGTGGAACTTGCCGTTTCCGCCGAACATCGAATCGATGAGCGCAAAGATGAGGGTAGGGTCCACCACCACCAAGCCGCTGCCGCGCAGGGGCTTGATGCTCACGATGTTGAAGTTGGTGGGGATGATGATCTCGCGCAGAAAGGCGCTGTATTTGGCGACCTTCAGGCCCTGAATGGACACCTCCGGCGTGCGGCGCATCAGGTTGAACAGCCCCACCCGCAGATTGCGCGCAAAGCGTTCGTTGATGATCTCCATCGTGGGCATGCGCCCACGTACGATCCGTTCCTGGCTGGCGAGGTTGTAGGCGCGCGTGCCGTCAGCCGCAACAGCGCCACTGTCGGACTCGAGCTTCTGGCTCTCGCCGGTGATGCCCTGCAGGATTGCATCAACTTCGTCTTGTGAAAGTACTGCCTGGCTCATCAGCGGCCCCACTCACTGGACGATGAAATTCGAAAAGTGCACACCGCGAACCGGATAGACCGGTGCGGGGCGTGGCTTCTTGCGTTTGCGGTCCCGATCGCGGGCTTCTTCGTCCTCTGGGTCTTCCATCTCAACACCCAGCGGGCGCAGGACTTCCCGCTGGATTTCACGGGCGAGCGTCAACTTGCCTTGAGGGTCGAGCAACTGTTGCGACGTCTTGGCCGACAGCAGCAGCAGCACGTTGTTGCGAATGGCCGGCATGTAGCCCTTGACCAGGTCACCGGTCTTGGCCTCGTCGAGTTCGAGGGTGATGGAGACCTGCGCATAGCGGGCTCCGTCCCGGTCGGCCAGGTTGACGGTAAAGGCTTCCAGGGCCAGGAATGGCGGGAGGTTCTTGGCGTCCTTGGCGACAGGCTTGGCCGCCTTTTCGCTCACGCGTTCGCCGCGCTCCTCGGCCTCTTCTTCGGCCAGTGCGGCTTGGCGGGCCTTGTGCTGCATGAAGAGGAGGCCGCCCACGCCGGCGCCGGCCAGCAGCACCACGACCAGCCCGAGGATGATGAACAGCTTCTTCTTGGATTTGGGCGCCGGAGCGGCTTCAACATCGGTGGCGGCGGTGGACATCGTCGTTCCTCGATAACGGGAGGGTCTCTCCTGGGAGAAACCCGTTCAACCGATTATTCGAGGCGTGGCCGCCGACGAAAGCGGGAAAAGCGTTCAAAAGTGGGCTGTCTTCAGGAGGCCGCGCGCTCCAGGGCAGCCAGGAAGTGCTGTGAGCCGGACTTGAGGGCCTCAAGCAGCGCCTCGGGTGGCGCCTGGCCGGCCGGCGCACTTTCGGCCCAGCGCTCAAGGAGCTGGCTGAGCCTGGAAAGAGGGGTCGCCCCGAACCCCAGGTACAGCCCCTTGAGCGAATGGGCGGTCCTCATCGCTTCGTCCCGTCTGCCGCCCCTGAGCGCGTCTTCCAGTCGCAACAGTTCCTTCGGGCAGTTGCGCGCAAACGTGGCGCCGATGATGGCGACCATCTCGGGCTCGGCTTGTGCAAGCGCCGCGTCGTAGTCCAGTGTCACGGCTTGCTCAAGCGCCGGGTCTGCATCTGACACACCGGGTTCCGCGCCGACCGGGCCGTCAGAGGCTGCAGCGCTCTGAAGGTCCCGCGCCTCCAGGATGGTGTCCAGGAGCCGCTGCAGTTCCGCCGCGCGCAGGGGTTTGGCGAGATGGTCATCCATTCCGGCCTCCAGGCAACGCTGGCGGTCGCTCTCCATGGCGTTGGCCGTGAGGGCGATGATGGGAGTGCGCGCCAAGCCCTGCTGTTGTTCGTGCTCCCGAATGAGTCTGGTGGCTTCCAGGCCGCTGAGTTCGGGCATCTGCATGTCCATCAGCACCACATCAAAACGGTCCCGTTGATAGGCCTGCACTGCCTGGTGTCCGTTGACGGCCAACATCACCTCATGGCCCCAACCCGTGAGCAGTGCCATTCCCAGCATCTGGTTGACTTCATGGTCTTCGGCCAGCAGCACACGACCACATCGCCGGGTGGGCTCGGGGGCTGTGCCCGTCAGTGTGGCGGTGCTGCTGCGTTCGGGCTGCAGATCATGCGAAACCTCACCCAGGGAGGCCTGCAAGAGCATCGCGTGAATTTCCCTTGGTGCGCAAGGCGTCACGATGCTGCCCGCCACGCCGGCCATGGAAAGCGTACTCCGGTCGGGCAGGCTGCCCAAGCGCCCCAGCATCAACACCACCGGCCGCCTGGCATCAGGGGCTTGGCCCAATGCTTGATGAACGTCCGCAATCCACTCCAGCGCCGGCTGCCCGGGGATATCCGCTGAAACGATGAGTGCGTGTGCGGCCGCGCTTGGGGTGTGGGCGTGGCTGACGGGTGCCGCCAACAGGACCTGGGCGGCCTCCAGGGGCGACTCGACCAGATGCGCCGTGGCACCGGCATGTTGCAGGAGTTGCAGGAGGATGTCGCGCTGAGTCCCAGGCTCCATGGCGACGATCACCGACTGCCCCCTCATGGTGTCGGCCGTGGACAACCTCGTCGTTTGATGCCCCGACAGCGGCATCTGCATCTCCACACTGAACTCCGACCCTTCGCCCACACGGCTGTCCACGCGGATGAAGCCGCCCATCATGTGCACCAAGCGCTCGGTGATGGTCAGCCCCAGACCGGTCCCGCCAAAGCGGCGCGTGATGGAGGCGTCTTCCTGTGTGAAGGGCGCGAAGATTCGCTCGATCTGGTCTGCGGCAATCCCAACCCCGGTGTCGCGGACGCTCAGCTTCAAGTGTGCAGATTGCCCGTCCAGCGAGAGCACCCGTACGGACGTGACGATTTCGCCCCGCTGTGTGAACTTGATGGCGTTGCTCAGCAGATTGTTGATCACCTGCCGCAGCCGGCTGGGGTCGCCCAGCAGGCGACCGGGCAGGTTGGGGTCGATGTCGAGCACGAGGCGAACGCCACTTTGGGCCACGCGTGGCGCCAGGGTCCTCATCAACTCCATGAGCAGCCGTTGAAAGTCGACGCCTACCCGCTCGATGGTCATCTTGCCTGCTTCGATCTTGGAGAAGTCCAGGATCTCGTTGATCAGGGCCATGAGCGACTCGGCCGACGAACGCACCAGTTCGAGGTACTCCCGCTGCTGGTCCGCCAGCGGTGTGGCCAGCACCAGTTCCGTCATGCCGATCACCCCGTTCATGGGGGTGCGGATCTCATGGCTCATGTTGGCCAGAAACTCGCTCTTCATGCGGTTGGCCGTCTCGGCTGCGGCTTTGGCTGCCTCGAGTGCCCGGCCTGCGGCCTTGCGTTCCGTGATGTCGACGCATGTGCCCAACAGGCCGATCAATTCGCCGTTGTCGCGGCGCAGCGCGGCCTTGTTGATCATCACTTCGATCACACGGCCATTGCGCAGTCGCAAGGAGCTTTCGAATGCAACGGGTCGGTTGGTTCGCAGAGCCTCCTGGGTGTGTTCCTGATGCAGCGCGTCTTCGATGAAGTAACCGGCCTC
>JAIYCN010000337.1 GCA_027487995.1 Rubrivivax sp.
ATCCACCACGCGGGCCAAGATCTTGTCGTCGATGCCCAGGTCGCCGCTGTAGTCGGTGGCCGCGCACCACAGGCGCAGGATCTCGGCGCCGTACTTCTGGTACACCTGCTGCGGCTCCACGCCATTGCCCAGGCTCTTGCTCATCTTGCGGCCCTGGCCGTCCACCACGAAGCCGTGCGTGAGCAGGCCGCGGTAGGGCGCGCGGTCGAACAGCGCGCAGCCCAGCAGCAGCGATGAATGGAACCAGCCGCGGTGCTGGTCGTGGCCCTCAAGGTACAAGTCGGCCTCGGGGCCCTCGGCGTGGAATCCGCCGGGGTGCTGCGCGCGCAGCACATGCCAGAAGCTGGAGCCCGAATCGAACCACACCTCCAGGATGTCGGTGCTCTTGCTGTACGCTGCCGCGTCGGCTGCGCCCAGGATGTCTTCAACCGACACGCGGCTCCAGGCCTCGATGCCGCCCTTTTCCACAATGTCGGCCGCCTGGTCCAGGATCTCCATCGTACGCGGGTGCAGTTCGCCAGTGTCCTTGTGCAGGAAGAAGGGCAGGGGCACGCCCCATGAACGTTGACGGCTGATGCACCAGTCGGGGCGGTTGGCGATCATGTCGCGCAGCCGAGCGCGGCCGTTCTCGGGGTAGAAGCTCGTCTGGTCAATGGCCGCCAGGGCCAATTGGCGCAGGGTCTTGGAGGCCTTGTCCTTGGTGAACACGCCTTCGCCTTCATCCATGCGGATGAACCACTGGGCCGCCGCACGGTAGATCACCGGCGTCTTGTGGCGCCAGCAGTGCGGGTAGCTGTGCTGGATGTCGGTGGTGTTGAGGATGCGGCCGGCGTTGCGCAGCGTCTCGATGATTCCCGGGATGGCCTTCCAGATGTGCTGTCCACCGAACAGCGGAAAGTCGGGTGCGTACACGCCGCTGCCCTGCACCGGGTTGAGGATGTCGTTCAGCGCCATGCCGTGTGCACGGCAGGAATTGAAGTCGTCCAGGCCGTAGGCCGGTGACGAATGCACGATGCCGGTGCCGTCATCGGCCGTGGCGTACTCGGCCAGGTAGACAGGGCTGTACCGGTCGTAGCCCGGGTCGGTTTCGGCCAGGGGATGCTTGAAGCGGATGCCGCCCAGCCTTTCGCCCAGCGTGGTGGCCAGTACCGTGCCAGGCAGTGCCCAGCGCTCCAGGCACTTCTCCACCAGCGACGCGGCCATGATGAACAGGCCGCGCTCGGTCTGCACGAGGGCATATTCCAGCGCCGGGTTCAGGTTCAGCGCCTGGTTGGCCGGGATGGTCCATGCGGTGGTGGTCCAGATCACGGCAAAGGCCGGCTGGGCCAACGAAGGCAAGCCAAACGCCCCAGCCAGTTTGTCCGGTTCGGAGCAGGGAAAGGCCACGTCCAGCGTGGTGCTCTTCTTGTCGGCGTACTCGATCTCGAACTCGGCCAACGAAGAGCCGCAGTCGAAGCACCAGTACACCGGCTTGAGGCCGCGGTAGACGAAGCCGCGCTCCATCACGCGCTTGAAGGCGCGGATCTGCGAGGCCTCGTTGGCCGGGTCCATGGTGGCGTAGCGGTGATCCCAGTCCCCCAGCACGCCCAGGCGCTTGAAGTCCACCATCTGCTGCGAAATCTGCTCAGTGGCGTACGCGCGGCTCTTTGCCTGCATATCGTCACGGCTCAGGCTGCGGCCGTGCTTCTTCTCGATGGCGTTCTCAATGGGCAGACCGTGGCAATCCCAGCCTGGCACGTACTGCGCATCAAGGCCAGCCAACTGCCGCGCCTTGACGATCATGTCCTTGAGGATCTTGTTGGCCGCATGACCCATGTGGATCTGTCCGTTGGCATAAGGCGGGCCGTCGTGCAGCACGAACAGCGGCTTGCCGCAGCGGGCTTCACGCAGACGTGTGTAGCGGCCTTCCTGTTCCCATTGCGCGATCCAGCCCGGCTCGCGCTTGGGCAGGTCGCCGCGCATGGGGAAGGGCGTGTCGGGCAGGTTGAGCGTCTGGCGGTAGTCGCCGCCCTCGGCATTCGGGCTTTCGGCTTTGGGGCCGCTTCGCGTTTGATCGTTCATGGTGAAGTGGGGCCTGAGCCTTCAATGGCGCACGGGCTTCGTGCCGGGGCCGGGTGTGTGGGCATCGCAGGGCAGGGCATGGAGCGCGCTCAAGGGCAGCACGCGGGCCTGCGGCAGCATCGCTTGGTCCGGTCGCTTCGGCCGCAGCCGAGTGGTGTTCAGACGACCAGACCGGCGTGAACGGTCAACGTCGAATTCGGTCGCGGGTGGTCTGTCGGCGGGTGCTCGGGCCGTGGGGCTCGCAGCACCACGCAGCAGACCGCCTGAAATTGCCTTTAGGATGCATGTGGTGAGTGTACCTTCTGCCCTGATCAAGGCCGCGGCTTGTGCCCTCTTGGCCAGTCATCTGATCGCTGCCCTGGCGCAGGGGGAAGAGCCCCGTGTCGGTGGGTCGTCGTCCACTGCAGCCCCCGACCCCGGAAGTCGTTGGCCGCACATTGCCGCGTTCGGTCTGTCTCTCAACAATCGCCCCACGTATCCCGGCTCACCAGACTCCAAGTGGTCGGCCAATCCGAACGTGGTGGTGCAGTGGGGTCGCTTGACCTTGAGCAACGGTGGAACGTTGGCCAGCCGTGCCGGTGAACCCGCTGAAAGTGGCGTGACGGCTGAGGTCCTCTCTCGGGACCGCTTCAAGGTTCGGGCCGCTCTGCGGCTTGACGAGGGCCGCAACAGCAGCGACATACCGCGCCTGAGGGGCCTGCACGACACCCCAGGGCACCTGCAGGGCCGCCTTCAGGTGGGGTGGCGTCTGCATGACCAGTGGGAGTTGCTGGGAGCTTGGCGCATGGACCTTTCAGGTCG
The DNA here is from genome assembly GCA_027487995.1 of Rubrivivax sp. Classification (GTDB taxonomy): domain Bacteria; phylum Pseudomonadota; class Gammaproteobacteria; order Burkholderiales; family Burkholderiaceae_C; genus RFTU01. Next base: position 2,863 of record JAIYCN010000337.1, read on the forward strand.
AGGAGCCGGCGACAGTGCCGAGGTGGTGGTCCTGCACGATTGGAGGCCCGAGTTCCTGAACCATCACCGCTGGCGCGTTTCCGCCGGTGCGGCGGCGCAGTGGCGCAGTGCGCGCCAAGCCAACCTCGTGCACGGTGTGGACCTGGTGGATGCCTCCAGGACCGCCTTCGCCGTCTATCGCCTCCATGCCGGCTTCACGGATGCCCGCCTCTTTGCGAATTGGCGCTACAGCCTGGACGGGCCTTGGGTGGCCTATGGCAGCGTGTCGGCTGAAACACTGGTGGGGCAAGCTGCGGACAGCCCCATCACGGTCAAGCCGCGCGCGGGGGCATTCAGTGTGGGCTTGGGGCGCCGGTTCTAGACCCGGCCCTGTGCGGCGAACCACGCGCGTGAATCCACCACATCCTGTGCAATGCCGGCTTCCAAGGCCGCCAGAGACTCGTAGTGGCGTTCATCATGCAGCTTGTGCAGCAGGTCCACGCCCACCACGCGCCCATAGCCGGCTTCGGTGGCCAGCGGCCACTCGAGGCAGTGCACTTCCAAGAGCACACGGCCGGCATCTTCCACCGTGGGCCGCACCCCCAGGCTGGCCACACCGGGCAGAGGCTTCTGCGCCAGGCCATGCACCTGCACCACGAAAATGCCCATGGCCGCCGGCTTGTGATGGGCCACGCGCAGGTTCAGCGTGCGAAAGCCATCGTGGCGATCGGGCGCCGAGGCGCCCAGTTGGCGGCCCAGCTTGCGGCCATGCACCACGTGGCCGCTGATGCGGTATGGCCGCCCCAGCAAGGCCGCAGCCTGGTCCATACGCCCATCCGCAAGTGCCTGCCGAACCGCAGAGCTCGATACGCGCAGGCCGTGCACTTCGTAGCTCATCATGCGGGCCACATCCAGCCCGCGGCTGCCACCATGGCTGTCCAGCAGGGCGTAGTCACCGGCGCGCTGCGCGCCGAAACGGAAGTCGTCCCCCACCAGCAGATAGCGGGTGTTGAGCTTGTGCAGCAGCACCTTGTCGATGAAGTCTGTAGGCGACAGCGCCGCCATCTGAGCGTCGAATCGCGTCACCACGACTTCGTCAACGCCGCAGCGCTGCAGTTCTAGGAGCTTGTCGCGCAGTGAACCGATGCGCGCCGGGGCGCGCTCCGGTTGACCTGTGAGGCGGGCAAAGAAGTCGCGCGGGTTCGGCTCGAACGTCATGACGCAAGCCGGCATGCCACGATGTCGCGCCTCATTGCACAGCAGCGCCAACATGGCCTGGTGACCGCGGTGCACGCCATCGAAGTTGCCGATGGTCAGGGCGCACGGCGCGCTGGCATGCGGTCGTCTGACGCGGTGAACCTTCATCTATCCATTATCTCGCCAAGGACTGGCGCACACTGGGGCCATGGGTGCAAGGCTAGACTCCGCGTTTTGGCCGCAGCTTGCGCATGTCCTTCACTCCCTTCATCGTCGGCATCGGCGGCACGCCCCGCGCGGGTTCCACCACCGAGCGCTGCTTGCATCTGAGCCTTGACCGTGCGCAGGCCTTGGGCTGCCGCACGCGCCTGTTCGCAGGCCCTGACCTTCCTCACGCCATCTACGGTGTTGGTGCGGTTCAGGACGACCCACGGGCCATGGACCTGATCCAGGCCCTGCGCGAGGCCGACGGAGTGATCCTGGCCACACCGTCCTATCACGGGTCGGTATCGGGGCTGTTGAAGAACGCCCTGGACTACGCTGAAGAACTGCGGCAGGACGAACGGGTGTACCTGCAGGACCGCGCGGTCGGCTGCATCGTCTGCGCCGAAGGGGCTCAGGCTCTGGGGTCCACGCTGAACGCCTTGCGTTCCGTGGTGCATGCGCTTCGCGGCTGGCCCACGCCCTTTGGGGCTGCCATCCACACGGCCATGCGGCCCTTTGACGCCACTGGTCAGGTCACGGACGAAAACGTGCGGCGCGCCTGCGAAACGGTTGCCGAAGAAGTGGTCACCTTCGCGCTGCGCTGGGCTGCGCCCGCCTGATTCTTCAGTCCAGCCGCACCGAGGCCCGCAGCACGGCCTCTTCTCCAGGCGTCAACCAACGCCACTGCCCCACCGGCAGCGAAGGGTCCAGCGCCAAGCCCCCCATGTGCGTGCGGTGCAATGCCTCCACGCGGTTGCCGACGGCCGCGATCATGCGCTTGACCTGGTGATAGCGGCCTTCGCCGATCGTCAGGCGAACCGGGTGCAGCGTGCCCTGTGCGTCGCTTGCCGGCGCGTGTCCCGCCTCACGGGCTTCCATCACCTCAACGGCCAAAGCTTTCGCCGGCTGGGGGTCGTCATCCAGCACCACCCCTTGCAGCAGCCGCGCCGGTGCATCCGCTGCCAAGGGGTGCTTGCATCCAACCTCGTAGATCTTGTGCGCATGCCACTTGGGTGAGGTCAGGCGATGGTTGAGCTCGCCGTCGTCGGTCAGCAGCAGCAGTCCGGTGGTGTCCTCGTCAAGCCGTCCCACCGGTTGCACGCCGCGCAGGCGCAGGGGGCTTGCCAGCAGGCTCATCACGCTGGGGTGGTGGCGGGGTTTGAGTGAACACTCATAGCCCCGAGGCTTGTTGAGCATCACCACGGCCTGCTCACGCAGGGGCCACTCGCGGCCGTCGACGTCAAGGCTGCCTTCGAACCGAGGCTCTTCCGGACCGACTGAAAACAGTTCCCCCAGTGATGGTTCAGGGTCGTCCACCACCACGCCGGCAATGCGGACGCGGCCGCTGAACACCAAACCACGACATTCGCGTCGGCTTCCGAATCCCTGGCGGTGCAGGGCATCCTCGAGGCTCAGGGCAGCCAACCCACCTCCACGGCTGCGGCGCTTCAGGCGAACACCCCGGCCGTGTCCAGCATGCGTTCGCTGACCTGGCCCAAATGGTGAGTGGTATCTCCCCAGGCCATTTCGATCATCGTCAGCCGCTTGAAATCGTGGCTGGCGCTGTATTCATCGGTCACGCCAATGCCGCCGTGCAACTGCACGCACTGCTGGCCCACGAAACGCACGCTGTGGTTGAGCTGCACCTTGGCCTGGCTGAGCGCGCGGCGACGTTGCGCAGCCGGCTCACTCAACTTCAGCGTGGCGTAGTAGCTCATGGACCGCGCCAGTTCCAACTGCATCTTCACATCAGCCGTGCGGTGGCGCAGGGCCTGAAACGTGGACAAGGCCACGCCGAACTGCTTGCGTGTGTTCAGGTAATCCACGGTGGTGGCCACCAGACGGTCCATCACCCCCACAGCCTCAGCCGCCAGGGCGGCGATGCCGATGTCCTGGGCCAGTTCCAGTGCCTGCAGTCCGTCGCGGGTGATCAATTCGGCAGGGCAGTCCTGCAGCACGGCATCTGCCGCACGCGCACCATCCTGCGTGGGGTAGCCACGCACGCTCAGTCCCGCAGCGCCGCGGTCCACGACGAACAGGGCGATTTGGCCTTCAAGCAGCGCCGGCACGATGAAGCCGTCAGCTTCGTCGCCGGCCGGCACCACACTCTTGTGACCGCTGATTCGCCATGCCTGACCTTGCGCCTGGGCGGTGGTGGTGCAGCGGTCCAGCGCGTATCGCGCGCCGCGCTCCTGGTGCGCCAACACCACCAGCTTCGACCCATCCGCAATGCCGGGAAGCCATTGGGCCTGGACGCTCTCGCCGGCCTGCGCCAACAGCGCCGGCGCCACCAGCGCACCTTGCGCGAACGGTGCGCTCACCAGGCCTCTGCCCAGCTCTTCCATCACCACCATGGCCTCCACCGGTCCAAAGCCCATGCCGCCATGGGCTTCAGACACCGCCAGGGCGGTCAAGCCCAACTCGGCCAATTCGCTATACACCGCGCGACTGGCGCCACCGGCCTTGGCCAGGCCGTGCCGCCGATCAAACCCGTGGTCCTTGGCCACCCAGCGGGCCACTGCCTCACGCAGGGAGACCTGCTCGTCCGTGAAATCGAAATCCATGATGTGTCGTCCTGCAGGTGTTCAGCCCAGTACCGTTTGGGCCACGATGTTGCGCTGCACTTCGTTGCTGCCGCCATAGATGGTGGTCTTGCGCATGTTGAAGTAGGTGCCGGCCAAGGGTGCGCAATGGGCGGCTCCCACATGGTCGCCTTGCCAGCCGGCCTCCATGGCCTCGCTGATGAAGGGCGTGGCAAATGGGCCGGCGGCCAGCATCATCAATTCCGAGTAGCGCTGCTGGATCTCGCTGCCGCGGATCTTCAACAGGCCGGCCACATCCAGGGACTGCTTGCCGCTCTTTTCGGCACTCAGCACGCGCAGCACCATCATCTCCAGTGCCACGATGTCCACTTCCAACAGCGCAATCTGGTCGCGGAAGCGCAGGTCGTCCCACACGCCTTCGGCCTTGGCGATGCGCTTGACACGCTCCAGTTCCCGCTTGGCGCGATTCACATCAGCAATGTTGGTGCGTTCGTGTGCCAGCAAATACTTGGCGTAGGTCCAGCCCTTGTTCTCTTCGCCCACGAGGTTCTCGGCAGGCACCTTCACGTTGTCGAACCACACCTCGTTGACCTCGGGTTCGCCATCGAGCAGCACAATCGGCCGCACGGTCACGCCCGGGCTCTTCATGTCGATCAGCAGGAAGGAAATGCCCGTCTGGGGCTTGCCCTCGGTGCTCGTACGCACCAGGCAGAAGATCCACTCACCGTGCTGGGCCAGCGTGGTCCAGGTCTTCTGGCCGTTCACGATGTAGTGGTCGCCCACCCGTTCGGCGCGGGTCTTCAGGGAAGCCAGGTCAGAACCCGAACCCGGTTCGCTGTAGCCCTGGCTCCACCACACCTCGCCGCTGGCGATGCCGGGCAGGAAGCGCTGCTGCTGTTCTGCAGAACCGAAGGCCATGATCACCGGGGCCACCATCACCGGGCCGAACGGGATCACGCGTGGGGCACCGGCCAGGGCCAGTTCTTCCTCGAAGAGGTGTCGCTCCACCGCATTCCAACCGGGGCCGCCAAACTGCTTGGGCCAGTTCCAACCCAGCCAGCCCTTGGCACCCAGGATCTTGGCCCAGCGCTGATGGTCTTCCCGCGTCAGGCGCAGAGAGTTCAGCACCTTGTGGCTGATGTCACGGGGCAGGTTGTGGGCCACCCAGTCGCGGATGGTGGCGCGGAAGGCCAATTCGTCGGCGGTGAAGTTCAGGTCCATGATGATGGCGGGAGAGTCAGACAAGCCGAAAGCAACGCAATTTCGACGTTGTAGCACGGCAGGCGGGCATTTCCCCATGCCCTGGCCTATGAACGTCGTTGCATATCACGGAGCGGTTCATGCTCACGACACAATCGCGCCGTCTCACAACCGCCCACAACCGCCCACAACCGCTGCAGCCCCTCACCCAATCATCCATGGGATCTTTCACCGAAAGCCTCACGCTGGCCTTGCACATGGCCACCCGATGGGACCCCGTCCTGTGGCAGGTGGTGGGCCTGTCGCTTCAGGTCAGCGGCATGGCCACGCTCATCGGCGCCCTCATCGGCCTCGTGGCCGGTGCCGGCCTCGCAGTGACCACGTTTCCCGGCCACCGGTTGGTGGTGGCACTGCTCAACACGTTGCTGGCCTTGCCATCGGTGGTGGTGGGCTTGGTCGTGTATTTGCTCCTGTCCCGCACCGGGCCGCTGGGCTCGCTCGGCATCCTGTTCACGCCCACCGCCATGGTGGTGGCGCAAAGCGTGCTGGTGGTTCCGGTGGTGACGGCCTTGACGCGGCAACTGGTGGCCGATGCGGCGCATGGCAATGGCGAGCAACTGCGTTCATTGGGTGCGCGTCCGCCGGCCGTGGCTGCTCTGTTGCTGGTGCATGAGCGCTGGGCCCTGTTGACCATTCTGCTCACGGCATTCGGCCGCGCTGTCAGTGAGGTGGGCGCGGTCATGGTGGTGGGCGGCAACATCGCGGGCGTTACACGCGTGATGACCACCACCATCGCCCTGGAAACCAGCAAGGGCGACCTGCCCCTGGCCCTGGGTCTGGGCATCGTGCTCCTGTCGGTGGTGGCGTTGATCAACCTGGGCATCGCGGGCCTGCAATGGATGCAGCGCGAGCAGGAATCTTCGGGCACGCGCTCGCGGGATATCGCGCAAGGGGTTGGGGGAGGGGCATGACGGATTCGCCCTTGATCAGCCTGCGGGGAGCCACGGTCCGCTTTGGTCGCCACACCGTGTTGCACGGCCTGGACTTCGACGTCCACCGCGGTGAGCGCATTGCCCTGCTGGGCTCCAACGGTTCGGGCAAGACCACCTTGCTGCGCCTTTTGCATGGCCAGCTTCGCCACGATGGCGCGCGCCGCGTCGGGTTGGGCGAGACCGGCCGGGAACCCAGCCAGGCGATGGTGTTCCAACGCCCTTTCCTGCTGCGCCTTTCAGTTTGGTGGAACCTGATGATTGCTCTTTGGCTGGCCGGCGTGCCGGCTGCGGAACGGGCCCACAGGGCGCGAATGGCGCTGGAGCGTGTTCATCTCAGTCCTCATGCCCATCGTGCTGCGCGCGTGCTTTCAGGGGGGCAGCAACAACGCTTGGCCCTGGCGCGCGCCTGGGCGGTACAACCTCAAGTGCTGTTCCTGGACGAACCCACCGCCAGCCTGGACCCCGCGGCCAAGCGCGACGTGGAGGCGCTCATCGCCGATTTCGCCCAGGAAGGCATGACGGTGGTGATGAGCACCCACAACCTCGGGCAGGCCAAGCGCCTGGCTTCGCGGGTGGTGTATCTTGAGCATGGCCATCTCATCGTGGACCGGCCCACCCAGGCTTTCTTCAACGAACCGCTGCCCGATGCCGCGGCGCAGTTTCTCAGTGGCGAGTTGGGCTGATCGTGCAGGTGGGATGCCTTCGGCAGCCCTTGATCAGCGTGCGTTGAAGCGAGGTTGGATACTTGGGGGATGAAGTACTTTGCCCTCCTCCCCACCGTAGCCGGCTGCGCGCTGGCCTGCAGCGCCTGGGCGGCCACGCCCGGTACTCCCAACGACACCCCCAAGGACGCCACCAACCGTGCGGAGCCTGTGGTGGTCAGCGGCTCGCTGATCGAACGAACCGCGCTGGAAGCGCCCTACGCCATCAGTGTGGTCGACCGGGAACAGATCCGGTTGTCCGGCCCGATGATCAATGCCAGCGAGGCCCTGCAGCGCTTGCCGGGGATCGTCGCCAACAACCGGTCCAACTTCGCGCAGGACCTGCAGATCAGCTCGCGCGGTTTTGGCGCCCGCGCCGGCTTTGGTGTGCGGGGTTTGCGCATCGTCAGTGACGGCATCCCCGCCACGGGGCCGGATGGCCAGGGCCAGGTCTCGCAATTCGACCTGGCGGGCGCCCAGCGCATCGAAGTGCTGCGCGGCCCGTTTTCGGCCCTGTATGGCAACAGCTCGGGCGGTGTGATCGCCGTCTATTCTGCGCCGATCACCTCCAACGAAGCCCGTTTTGACACCGATGTCGGCAGCTTCGGGCTGCGCCAAAACCGCTTGAGCGTACAGGCTCGCGGAGGGGCGGGCTTTGAGGGGACAGCCTCGGTGTCCCAGGCGGAGACCGATGGCTTCAGGCCGCAGAGCGGTGCAGTCAAGCAGCAGGCCTTTGCCCGCGCCGTGTGGCGCGGCGCAAACGATGAGGTCACCCTGCAGACTGGTTACCTCAATCAACCCGCCGACGATCCGCTGGGGCTGGCGCGTGCACAGTTCCTGCTAGGCCCGAAACAGACCACCTCGCAGGCCCTGCAGTTCGACACCCGCAAGACACTCGAGCAATCGCAGTTGGGCTTCAGTTGGCGGCACCGCTTTGACGAAGGCGCCTTGCGCGAAATGCGGTTGAGCGCCTACAGCGGGCAGCGTGACGTGGCGCAGTGGCTGGCCATTGCGGCGGCCACGCAGGCGCCGATTCGCCACGGCGGTGGTGTGATTGATTTTTCCCGCCGCTTCGAGGGTGCCGAGTGGCGCGCCCGCTGGGAATGGCAGGACGTGGGGCTGGTGGCGGGCTTGTCCATGGACCGACAGCGCGACGACCGCAAGGGCTACGAAAACTACACCGGCACCGGCACGGCTCAGGTGCTGGGTGTGGTGGGGCGCCTGCGGCGGGACGAGCGCAACGACGCCGATTCGCGCGACGCCTTTGCCCAGGCGGAATGGGCCTTTGCGCCGCGCTGGATGGCCCTGGCCGGCGTGCGCACCGGTGAGGTGAAGCTGCAGGCGCGCGACGCCTACCTCTCCAACGGTGATGATTCAGGCCAGCTGCGCTACGACTACACCAACCCGGTGCTGGGTCTTCGATGGGAAGCCGCCCCGCGCCTGAACCTGCACCTGAGCGCCGGCCGCGGCTTCGAGTCGCCCACCTTGGGTGAGCTGGCCTACCGCGCCGACGGCACGGGCGGATTCAACACCGCGCTCAAGGCGCAGGCCAGTTCACAGGTGGAGCTTGGTGCGAAGTGGCGCACGGCGAACCTGTCGCTGGATGCGGCTGTCTTCGAGGCCCGCACGGACAACGAGATTGGCGTGGCCACCAACGCCGGGGGTCGCTCGGCCTTCCAGAACGTGGGCCGTACTCTGCGGCGCGGTCTCGAGTGGGGCACCACCTGGCGCATCGACCGCCAATGGCAAGCCCGGTTGGCGGCCACCTGGCTGCAGGCCACCTACGAAGACCGCTTCCTCACCTGCGAAGGCATTCCCTGCACCACCCCCACGGCCGTGGTGACCGCGGGCAACCGCATCGCCGGCACGCCGCGCCAGTGGGCCTTCGCCGAAATCCTGCGGCGTGATCCAACCTGGGGCGATGCGGCCTTGGAGTGGCGGGCCGTGGGATCTGTCGCGGTCAACGATCGCAACAGCGACTTCGCACCCGGCTACGGCTTGTTGGCCGTGCGCTGGAGCAAGGCCTACGCGCTGTCCGGTCCCTGGCGCCTGGAGTCGCTGGTTCGGGTGGACAACGCGCTGGATCGACCGCACGCGGCCAGCGTGATCGTCAACGACGCCAATGGGCGCTTCTTTGAGCCCGGCGCCCCGCGCAGCGTGCTGTTGAGCTTGAGACTGGCCTCGAGGTTTTGAGGCGACCTCAACCGTCACCTCGGCCTGAACCGGGCCGTGGGGGTGGGGCACGGCCTTGCCTATCGAAATCAGCAAGCCTGCGTTCCATTTGCCTACACGCAATCCCCTCATTCAGGGGGGATCCAGGCGCTTGTCGCCTGTGAAGTTGTCCTCGGGGTACCACAGCCGTCTCAGTCACTAGGGTAATACCTAGGTAGTGATGTGTGGGGGAGTCAGCAACATACGAAGTTGATTTCATAACCCGCAGACCCCAGAGGAAGTCCATGCAAAAGACGCTGCACATCAATCCCGAAAAGTGCACCGGCTGTCTCCAGTGCGAGATGGCGTGCTCCTTCGAGAACTACGCCACCTACGCGCCGGCCAAGTCGCGCATCAAGGTCTTTGACTTCCACCACACGGGCCGCAAGGTGCCCTACACCTGCACCCAGTGCGACGAAGCCTGGTGTCTGCATGCCTGCCCGGTCGAGGCCATCACGGTGGACAAGACCACCGGCGCCAAGGTGGTCAACGAGTCCACCTGCGTGGGCTGCAAGGTCTGCACCATCTCCTGCCCCTTCGGCACCATCAACTACGTGCAGGAAACCGGCAAGGTCCAGAAGTGCGACCTGTGCGGCGGTGACCCTGCCTGCGCCACGGCCTGCCCCACCGGCGCCATCACCTACATCGACGCCAACTGGACCGGCCTGAACAAGATGCAGGCCTGGGCCGACAAGCTGGGCAACCAGCCGGCCGCCTGATCGGCGCGGTATCGCCCCCGGTCCCCCGCAAAGAACACACGATTCACCTCTCAGGAGTCACTTATGAGTTGGGCAGGAAAAATCCTCCGAGTCAACCTTACCGCCGGCACCGTCAAGACGGAGCCCACCAACATGACGTGGGCCAAGCAGTACCTGGGCTCGCGCGGTCTGGCCACGAAATACATCGTCGAGGAAGTCGACCCCAAGGTCGATCCGCTGTCGGTCGACAACAAGATCATCTGGGCCACCGGCCCGCTGACCGGCACCATGGCTTCCACCGGTGGCCGCTACACCGTGGTCACCAAGGGTCCGCTCACCGGTGCCATCGCCTGCTCGAACTCGGGCGGCTACTGGGGTGCCGAGCTCAAGATGGCCGGCTATGACATGGTGATCTTCGAGGGCAAGTCCCCGAAGCCCGTGTACCTCTTCATCGAAGACGACCACGTGGAACTCAAGGACGCTGCCCACCTGTGGGGCACCAGCGTCTGGAACACCGAGGAAGTCATCAAGAAGCAGCACCAGGACCCGCTGATCCGCGTATCCTCCATCGGCCTGGCCGGTGAGAACAAGGTGCTGTACGCCGCTGTGGTGAACGACCTGCACCGCGCAGCCGGCCGCTCCGGTGTGGGCACTGTCATGGGCAGCAAAAACCTCAAGGCCATTGCGGTGCGGGGCACCAAGGGCGTGGGCAATGTGCAAAACCCCAAAGCCTTCATGGCGGCCGCCAAGGCGGCCAAAAAAGTGCTGGCCGACAACGC
>JAIYCN010000190.1 GCA_027487995.1 Rubrivivax sp.
ACCGCGTCGCGGCTCGTCCAGTCGATGAGGTCCCGCAGGGTCACGTAGCTGCCGGCGCGCTTGGAGATCTTCACCTCCTGCCCGCCCTTCATCACGGTGACCATCTTGTGCAGCACGTAGTCGGGCCAGCCCTGCGGGATACCCACGCCGGCGGCCTGCAGGCCCGCGCGCACGCGTGCGATGGTGCCGTGGTGGTCGCTGCCCTGCACGTTGATCACCTGCTGGAAGCCGCGCTCCCACTTGTGCACGTGGTAGGCCACATCGGGCACGAAGTAGGTGTAGCCGCCCTGCATCTCGCGGCCTTCGGCATCGACCGTGGCGGACTTGCGCATGACGCGGTCCTTGTCGTCGCCGTAGTCGGTGGAGCGCAGCCACAGTGCGCCGCCTTCCTCATAGGTCTTGCCGGCGGCCACCAGGCGCTGCACGGTTTGCTCCACGCGGCCGCTGGTGTAGAGACCACTTTCCAGGTAGTAGTGGTCGAAGCGCACGCCAAAGGCCTGCAGGTCCAGGTCCTGCTCGTGGCGCAGGTAGGCCACGGCGAATTGGCGGATGCTGTCGAGGTCGTCGATGTCGCCGCTGGCGGTGAACTCGCGGTCGTCGGCCTTCACCGTCTTGCGGGCCAGGAAGTCCGCCGCGATGTCGCCGATGTAGTCGCCGTTGTAGGCGGCCTCGGGCCATTGCGCATCACCGGGCTTCAGGCCGCGTGCGCGGGCCTGAACCGAGGTGGCCAAGGTGGCGATCTGCACGCCGGCATCGTTGTAGTAGAACTCTCGCTGCACCTGTGCGCCCTGGGATTCCAGCAGGTTGCACAGGGCGTCGCCCAGCGCGCCCTGGCGACCATGGCCCACATGCAATGGGCCGGTGGGATTGGCCGAGACGAACTCCACCATCACGCGTTGACCGGTGGCCGTGCGGCGGCCGAAGCAGGCGCCGTGCTGCAGCACCTCGGCCACCACGGTTTGGCGCGCGGCGGGCTTCAGGCGCAGATTGATGAAGCCGGGACCGGCGATCTCCAGGTCCTGTACCCACTGCTGCACGGCCGGCTGGGCTTGGAGCGCCTGCACCAGCGCCTGCGCCAATTCACGCGGGTTCTTCTTCAGCGGGCGCGCCAGGGCCATGGCGGCGGTCACGGCCAAGTCGCCGTGCGAGGCCTGGCGCGGGGATTCGAAGGCCACGGCCAGGCCGTGTTCGGGGGCAACCTCGCCCACGGCCGCTTCCAGCGCGGCCTGCAGGGCATTCTTCACTTGGATCATGTCGGGATTCTAGGTGGGGGGCTCGTCCCAGTAGGCCGCATCGCCCCAGTTGTGCTTGAGGAAATCGATCCACAGGCGCACGCGCAGGGGCAGATGGCGCGCGTGGGGAAACACGGCATAGATGCCGTTGGGGGGCGCGGCATGGACGGCCAGCACCTCCACCAGGCGGCCCTGGCGCAGGTCCTGGCGCACTTCCCAGGCACTGCGCCACGCAATGCCCAGGCCCTGCAGGCACCATGCGTGCAGCACCTGGCCGTCGCTGCAGTCCAGGCGGCCGCGGGGGCGGAGGTACTCGACAGGGGTTGGTGTTCGGCTGTCGGACGCGGAGGCTTCGCCCTGGGCGGCGGCTTCGCTGCGAAAGGCCCACCCTCGGGTTTGGCTCGCCTCGCTGCTCAGGGTCAGGCAGTCGTGCTGCATCAGGTCTTGCGGGCACTGCGGGGTGCCGCGGCGCTTCAGGTAGGCGGGTGCGGCCACGCACAGGCGCCGGTTGTCGGCCAGGCGCACGCTGACCAGGCTGGAGTCGGGCAGGTCGCCCACGCGTATGGCGCAGTCGTAGCCCTCGTGCACGATGTCGATCACACGGTCGGCCAGATTCAGCGAGAGTGTGACGTCCGGGTGCAGGCCCATGAAGGCCGGCACCAGCGGGGCCAGGTGGCGGCGCCCGAAGCCCGCGGGGGCGGTGATGCGCAGGTGGCCGCTGGCCTTGACGCCCCCAGCGCTCACGCTGGCCTCGGCATTGGCCAGTTCTCCCAGCAGGCGCTGGCAGTCCTCCAGAAAGGCGCTGCCCTCGTGGGTGAGGCTCAGGCGCCGGGTGGTGCGCATCAGCAGTTTCACGCCCAGCCGCTCCTCCAGGGCGTCCAGCCTTCGGCCCACCACGGCCGGTGCCACGCCCTCGGCCTGCGCGGCGGCGGTGAGGCTGCCGCGGGCGGCCACGGCCACGAAGGATTCGATCTGCTTGAGGCGGTCCATGTTGAGGCGTTCGGATCGTGATTAATGACTTTTTTGCACGAATCTTTGAATTGAGTCGATCTTAATGGTGATTCAAGGTTGCAATAAAGTGTCGGGTATGGCGACCAGCCCTGCCTCATCCTTGGTGTCCACACCGCCCGCCGTGCAGGCGGTGCTGTTTGACGCCTATGGCACCCTCTTCGACGTCTACAGCGTGGCACTGTTGGGCGAACAACTGTTCCCCGGCCACGGGGAGCGCCTGGCCGTGCTGTGGCGCGACAAGCAGATCGAATACACGCGGCTGTGCTCGATGAGCGGGCCGCAGCCCGGGCAGCACTACCGGCCCTTCTGGGAGATCACCCGCAGTGCCCTGCGCCACGCGGCTGCCCGACTGAAGCTGGACCTGAACGCCGAGCGCGAAGAGCGGCTGATGAACCAGTACCACCACCTCTCGGCCTTCCCGGAAAACCGGCAAGTGCTGGAAGCCCTGCGTGCGCGCGGCATCCGCGCCGGGGTGCTCTCCAATGGCGACCCGTCCATGCTGGCCGTGGCCGTGCGCAGCGCGGGCCTGCAGGACCTGCTGGACCCCGTGATTTCCGTGCACGAGACGCGCCGCTTCAAGACCGATCCCGCAGCCTACGCCCTGGGCCCGGCCGCGCTGGGCCTGCCCGCCCGCGACATCCTGTTCGTGAGCAGCAACGCGTGGGACGCCGTGGGCGCCACGTGGTACGGCTACACCACGCTGTGGGTGAACCGCGCGGGGCTGCCCCCCGAGGAATTGGGCGTTCAGCCCACACGCACGGCCGGCAACTTGCGGGCGGTGCTGGATTTTTTTGATCAACGAGGAAACTGAGATGACCAATCGCATTGCCACCCATGGCCTCCAAGTGGCCACCGAACTGCACCAGTTCATCGAGAAAGACGTGCTGCCCGGCACCGGCGTGGATTCCTTGTCCTTCTGGAAAGGCTTTTCGGCCATCGTGCACGAGCTGGCGCCCAAGAACGCGGCCCTGCTGGCCGAACGCGACCGCATGCAGCTGAAGCTGGACGCCTGGCACAAGGCCAACCCCGGTCCGATCGGCGACATGCCCAAGTACAAGGCCTTCCTGAAGGAGATCGGCTACCTGGTGCCCACGCCCGAGCAGGTGGAGTGCGAAACCACGAATGTGGACGATGAAGTGGCCAAGCTGGCCGGTCCGCAATTGGTGGTGCCGATCCTGAATGCGCGTTACGCGCTGAATGCGGCCAATGCCCGCTGGGGCTCTTTGTATGACGCGCTGTACGGCACAGATGCGATCAGCGAGGCCAACGGTGCCGAGCGCCGGGGCGCCTACAACCCGGTGCGCGGCGCCAAGGTGATCGAGTACGCGCGTCATGTGCTGGACCGCGTGGCCCCGCTGGCCCAGGGTTCGCACCGCGACAGCACCCTCTACAGCGTGCAAGGCGGCGCCTTGAAGGTCAAGCTCAAGGACGGTACCGTGACGGGCCTGGCGCAGCCGGCCAAGTTCATCGGCCATCAGGGCAGCCAGGCTGCGCCTGCGGCGATTCTGCTGCGCAACAACGGCATCCATTTGGAGATTCAGGTGGACCGCGAGCACCCGATCGGCAAGACCGATGCGGCCGGTGTGAGCGACCTGGTGGTGGAGTCGGCCTTGAGCACCATCCTGGACCTGGAGGATTCCGTGGCCGCGGTGGACGCGCCGGACAAGGTGGCGGGCTACGCCAATTGGTTGGGCATCCTCAAAGGCACGCTGACCGAAGAAGTGGCCAAGGGTGGCAAGAGCTTCATCCGCCGCCTGAACGAAGACCGCCGCTACGCCGGCGCCAACGGCAAGCCGGTGACCCTGCATGGCCGCTCGCTGCTGTTCGTGCGCAATGTGGGCCATCTGATGACGAACCCGGCCATCCTGTGGGGTGAGAAGGGCGCTGAGATTCCCGAGGGCATCATGGACGCGGTGGTGACGGTGACGATCGCCCTGCATGACCTGAAGCCGGCCAAGGGCCAGACGATCCGCAACTCGCGCAAGGGCTCGGTGTACATCGTCAAGCCCAAGATGCACGGCCCGACTGAAGTGGCCTTTGCCGATGAGCTATTCGCCCGAGTGGAAGCGCTGCTGGGCCTGAAGGCGAACACGGTGAAGCTGGGCATCATGGACGAGGAGCGCCGTACCAGCGTGAACCTGGCGGCCTGCATCAACGCAGCCAAGCAGCGCGTGGCCTTCATCAACACCGGCTTCCTGGACCGCACCGGCGACGAGATCCACACCGCCATGCATTCCGGCGCCATGGTGCGCAAGCCGCTGATCAAGAACTCGCAGTGGCTGCGCGCCTATGAACTCAACAACGTGCAGATCGGCCTGGCCTGCGGCCTGCGCGGGCGCGCGCAGATCGGCAAGGGCATGTGGGCCATGCCCGACCTGATGGCCGAAATGATGAAGCAGAAGATCGCCCACCCGCAGGCCGGTGCCAACACGGCCTGGGTGCCCTCGCCCACGGCCGCCACGCTGCACGCGCTGCACTACCACCAGGTGGACGTGGCGTCGCTGCTCAAGAGCATGGATGTATTCGTGCGCACCGACAAGTCGCGCGCGATGGAAGAGAACCTGTTGGATTCGATCCTGCAGATTCCCTGCGCGCTGGTGCCCTTCTGGACCGAGGCCGAGAAGCAGGCCGAACTGGACAACAACGTGCAGGGCATCCTGGGTTATGTGGTGCGCTGGGTGGACCAGGGTGTGGGTTGCTCCAAGGTGCCCGACATCCACAACGTGGGCCTGATGGAAGACCGCGCCACGCTGCGCATCTCCAGCCAGCACATCGCCAACTGGCTGCTGCATGGCATCGTCACCAAGAAGCAGGTGATGGACACCTTCAAGCGCATGGCCAGCGTGGTGGACTGGCAGAACTCGGGCGACCCGCAGTACAAGCGCATGTCCGACAACCTGGCCACATCGATGGCCTACAAGGCCGCGACCGACCTCGTGTTCAAGGGCCTGGAGCAGCCCAACGGCTACACCGAGCCGCTGCTGCACGCGTGGCGTTTGAAGGTGAAGGCGGCCGCCTGAGCGTGTCCCCGGCTGGCGGGCGCTTCAGCCCCGCCGGCGCAGCAATTCGACGCTGCGGTTGACCGCGCCCAGCAATGCCTGGGCGGCGGTCAACAGGTCTGCGGCCGAGGGCGGTGGGTCCGCCAGGGCCGAGCCCTTTCGTGTGCGCAGTTGGGTGTGACGGGAGAACACCTCGGCCTGACGCGCTCCGATGATCCCGAAGGATGTGGTGAGCTCATGGGCGGCTGTGCGCAATTGCTCCACGGCTTCAGGCCAAGTGGGGCTCTCCTGGCCGCCGGCTGACAGGGCCTCGACGGCGCGGTTCAGGCGCCCGGTCATGTTCGCCTGCTCCTGCAGGAAGATCGCCGACAGTTCGACGAAGTCCTGTTCCGTGCAGCCGGTGGAGGCCATCACGCCCGCCAGATCAAGCGTATCGTCCAGTGCGCTGGCCGGGTTGGGCCAGCCGGGCGCGGCGGGGGAAGGTGGGTTCATGTCGTGCTCAGCGTGAGCGCGGCTTGGAACGGTGTCACCTCGCTGATGCTCGGGGACCCCCCCGAATGGAGGTTGTTCACAGTGGCGCCATCGTTCACAGTCTACATCTGCCGACATGGCGCCAGCCCATTATGATCAATTTGCCCAACAACACGTTCCCCAATCCCGAGCTTGGCGCCGACCAGAAGCGCCAATCCGGCGATCCCCTGGTGGAGATGGCGGGCTTGATGAACCGGCTGCTTGAGGACCCAGAGTCGGAGGCGGTGCTGATGCCGCAGCTGCTGCGCTTGTCTGAAGCCCTGCCGGACGGCCCAACGCGCGGCGCGCTGGCGTCCTCGGTGGTGGCGATGTCGCGGCTGCGGGGGTGGCTGCTGCAGCTCCAGTCGCGCCAGCGGCTGACCACCCGATTCTCCGAGGTGACGGCCCGACTGTCCCGCGTGGAGGGGCTCCCGGCCCTGATGCAGGCTCTGGCAGACGAGGCCCGGATGATGCTCGATGCCCCTGTGGCGCGGCTGGATGTGTTTGCGCCCCTGGTGGTGGCCGGCGGGCCCGATGGCGTGCGGGCCCACAGTGGCTCCACCATGGGCAGTTTGAATCAGTTGCGGCTGCTGCCCGGCAAAGGACTGGTTACCCATTTGTCCCGACAGGGGCTGCCCCTGGTGATGGCCGATGGCTTGACTGAAGCGCTTCGCCACGAAGCGCGGGATCTGGACGACGCGGCTCGCGCAGAAGGCCTTCATGGTCTGGTGGTCGTGCCCCTTCTGCTGGAAGGCGCCTGCTGCGGCGTGTTGATGGTGGCCGACCGCGTGGTGCGCCAATGGTCCGTGATGGATGTCGATGCGCTGCAGCAGCTGGCATCGGTGGCCGTGCGGGCCATCGGACGTGTGGCGCGTGCGGACATGGCGCAGCACACCCTGCAGGCCCTGCATGAGCGGCAGCGGGTGCTTCGCCAGCAGATTGACCGGGAGACCGGGTTGGGTGCGCTCTTGCCCGTTGAGCCGGGCGAAGGCGGCGCGACCATTCCGCCCCTGGGTACCATTGCACTATTGCTATGGGCGGTGCCGCCCGCGGTTCGCGGTGCCTATGTCGACCGCGTGATCGGCCCGCTGCGCCGTGCCGATCAGGCCCGCGGAACGTCGCTCGTGCTGACCCTGCTCACCTACATGGACCAGGGCCACAACGCGCGTGCAGCGGCCCGGATCCTGGGCGTGCACGTCAACACCCTGCACAACCGCTTGGAATCCATCTCAGCCCTGCTGCCGGACTGGAATGAGCCTGGCCGCGGCCTGGAGGTGCATTTGGCGCTGCGCTTGGCCGAGTGAATCAACCGGCGTCGAACTGGAACACCGCCACGCTGGCCAGCAGGTTGGGCATCACATCCACACGCCGACCCTCCTGCAAACCAAAGCGTTGTGTGACGCGCAGCCCGTTGCGTTGGGCCAGGACATCGAAATCCGCGAAGGTGGACACCCGGATGTTGGGTGTGTCGTACCACTGGTAGGGCAGAGCGCGCGTGACGGGCATGCGCCCGCGCAGCACCGACAGCCGGTTGGGCCAGTGCGCGAAGTTCGGGAAGCTCACGATGCCCATGCGCCCCACGCGGGCGGTTTCGCGCAGCATCGTTTCGGTGTTCTTCAGGTGCTGCAGGGTCTGCAGCTGCAGCACCACGTCGAAGCTGTGGTCGGCGAACATGGCCAGCCCGTCTTCGAGGTTGAGCTGGATGACGTCGACCCCGCGGTCCACACAGGCCTGCAGGTTGGCGTCATCGATTTCCACACCGTAGCCGCTGCAGCCGCGGTGTTCGATGAGGTGGGCCAGCAGCTCTCCGCGGCCGCAGCCCAGGTCCAGCACGCGTGAGCCCGGTGGCACCAGGGCGGCGATGGCGGCATTGACTTGGCTCATGCGCCCACCTCACGCGCGATGTTCTGGAAACGCAGACGCATCACCGCGTGGTAGCGCGGGTCGTCCAGCAGGAAGGCGTCGTGGCCGTGGGGCGCGTCGATTTCGGCATAGCTGACGGCGGCCTGGTTGTCGACCAGGGCCTTGACGATTTCACGGGAGCGCGCGGGCGAGAAGCGCCAGTCCGTGGTGAAGCTCACCACCAGGAAGCGCACATCGCGTGCAGCGGCGAAGGCGCGTGCCAGGGAGCCGGCATGTTCGCGCGCGGGGTCGAAGTAGTCCAGCGCGCGGGTGATGAGCAGGTAGGTGTTGGCGTCGAAGTACTCGCTGAACTTGTCGCCCTGGTGGCGCAGGTAGCTCTCGATCTGGAATTCGATGTCCTGCGTGGTGTAAGCGAGTTGGCCATTGCGCAGTTCGCGGCCGAACTTGGCCTCCATCGAGTCGTCGGAGAGGTAGGTGATGTGGCCGATCATGCGCGCCACGCGCAGACCGCGCCGGGGCAAGGCGCCATGCCGCAGGTAGTGCCCGCCATGGAATTCGGGGTCGGTGACGATGGCGCGGCGCGCCACTTCGTTGAACGCGATGTTCTGCGCCGAGAGGTTGGGGGCGGTGGCCACGGCCACGCAGTGGCGCAGGCGCCGCGGGTAGCGCAGGGTCCAGGCCAGGGCCTGCATGCCACCCAGGCTGCCGCCCAAAACAGCAGCCAGACGTTCAATGCCCAATTGGTCGAGCAGCCGCGCCTGTGCGTCCACCCAGTCTTCAACGGTCACAACGGGGAAGTCCGAGCCCCAGGGCTGGCCGGTGGCGGGGTTGGTGTGGGTGGGGCCAGTGGAGCCGAAGCAGGACCCGGGGTTGTTGATGCCGATGACGAAGAAGCGGTCGGTGTCCAGCGGTTTGCCCGGGCCCACCAGGTTGTCCCACCAGCCTTCGCTCTTGGGCTGGCCTTCGTAGGTGCCGGCCACGTGGTGGCTGGCATTCAAGGCATGGCACACCAACACGGCATTGCTGCGCTCGGCATTGAGCGTGCCGTAGGTCTCATAGGCCAGCTCGTAGGCGGGCAGGCTGGCGCCGCTGCGCAGGGGCAGCGGCTGGCTGAAGTGCATCTTCTGCGGGGTGACGATGCCGATGGACACGGTGGGGGCTGCTGAGGAAAATGGGAGAGTCTATGTTGTCTCGCCGCAGCCGGTGCGGGCCCAGACCTGCACGGAGGTTTGTTAAGGCAGGATCAGCGCGTGAGCCAGTCCGTGAATTCTTGCGAACCTCGGACGGCCACGATTGGGTGACGGGCTTCAATTCAGCGCAATTGCGCCGATGATGAACCGATTAGGGTGGCTGCGATCCGCGCCACTCACTGGAGGAGACCATGCCCCGAGTGCTTGCGATGATCGACGGGTGGATGCCCATTCGTTACTCCACCTGGTTGATGTTCGGCGCGGCCGGCGTGGCCGGACTGCTGATGGCGGCCACCGGCGGCGGCTTGGCCTGGCTGTGGCTGGCGGGCCTGGGCGTGGCGGGCGCGGTGCAGGGCTGGCGCGATGTGCGGCAGACCAAGCGGGCCATCCTGCGGAACTATCCGCTGATCGGCCATATGCGCTTTCTGTTCGAGTACATCCGCCCAGAGATTCGCCAGTACTTCCTGGAAGGCGACAACGAGGCGGCGCCGTTCTCACGTCAACAGCGTTCCTTGGTGTACCAGCGGGCCAAGGGCGAGGGCGACAAGCGCCCCTTTGGCACACAACTGGATGTGCACGCCGAGGGCTACGAGTGGATCAACCATTCGCTAAAGCCGTCGGTGGTCCACAACCATGACTTCCGGGTGGAGATTGGCGGTGGTGGAACCTCCTGCACCCGACCCTACAGTGCCAGCGTGTTCAACATCTCGGCCATGAGCTTCGGGGCCTTGTCGGCCAATGCGATTCGCTCTTTGAATGGCGGCGCACGAAAGGGCAACTTCGCGCACGACACGGGCGAGGGCTCGATCAGCGTGCACCACCGCGCCAATGGCGGCGACCTGATCTGGGAGATCGGCTCGGGCTACTTCGGCTGCCGCAACCCGGATGGCACTTTCAGCGAGGAGCGCTTCGTGGAGAACGCGCGCGACCCGCAGGTGAAGATGATCGAGATCAAGCTCTCGCAGGGGGCCAAGCCCGGGCATGGGGGTGTGCTGCCCGGGCCCAAGGTGACGCCCGAGATTGCGCAGGCGCGTGGCGTCCCGGTGGGCGAGGACTGCGTGAGCCCGGCGTCGCACAGTGCGTTTTCCACGCCGCGGGAGATGATGCTGTTCGTGGATAAGCTGCGCACGCTGTCCGGCGGCAATCCGGTGGGCTTCAAGCTGTGCATCGGCCATCCCTGGGAATGGTTTGGCGTGTGCAAGGCCATGCTGGAGACGGGCATCACGCCGGACTTCATCGTGGTGGATGGCGCCGAGGGCGGCACGGGTGCGGCGCCGCTGGAATTCACCGACCACATGGGCGCCCCCGTTCAGGAGGGCCTGCTGCTGGTGCACAACACCCTTGTGGGCATCAACCTGCGTGACCGCATCAAGATTAGCAGCGCAGGCAAGGTGGTGAGCGCCTTCGACATTGCGCGCATGATGGCGCTGGGTGCGGACTGGTGCAACGCGGCGCGGGGCTTCATGTTTGCGTTGGGCTGCATCCAGTCGCAGAGCTGCCACACGGGGGCCTGCCCCACGGGGGTGGCCACGCAGGACCCGGACCGGCAGAAGGCGCTGGTGGTGGCCGACAAGACCGAGCGGGTGTGGCGCTTCCATCAGCACACGCTGGAGGCGCTCAAGGAGTTGGTGCAGGCCGCGGGCTTGACCCACCCTGGGCAGATCAGTGCGTCGCACATCGTGCGGCGCAGTGGGCAGGGCGTGACGCTGCTGTCCACATCGCTGCCCTTCGTGACCGAGGGCGCCATCCTGGCGGCGCAACAGGGCGCGGTGGAGTGGCCCTACGACGTGTTTCGCACCTTCTGGCCGCGGGCCAGCGCGGATTCATTCGACCTGAACATGGACCTCAAGCACGCGGTGGCCGTGGGCCGGCAAAGCCGCTCGGCGCCTCGGCCCGTGTTCATGATGCAGACCGCGGGGTCGGGCGAAGCAGATTCAACCCGGCATTGAGGCCTGCGGTTGCGCGGCGTGGTCTGGGCCGTGAGGGTGGCCCAGACTGAATTTGCCGATCAGGCCGCGGGTGGCGCGGTGTCGATGAAGCTGGGCCGGGCTGCGAGCTTGTCGTGGTGGCGCGCCAGATGCCGATGGTCGGCGCGCCAATTCAGCTCGGAGAAGCGGAAGTCCAGATAGCTGGTCACACAGCCCACCGCGATGTCGGCCAGGCTGTAGTGGTTGCCGCTGCACCAGGGCTTGTCACCCAGGGCGGATTCCATGGCCTTCAGGCTGGCGTGCACCTTGGTCATTTGACGCTCGCACCACGCGGCGCTGCGTTGCTCCGGAGTGCGCTGCGCCCAGGTGTTTTCCATGCGAATGGCGATGAGGGCGTCGAGCACGCCATCGGCCAGGGCCTCCCAGGTCCGCACTTCGGCGCGTTCACGCCCAGTGCCGGGGATGAGTTTGCCCACGGGGCTGAGCGTGTCCAGGTATTCGACGATGACGCGCGAATCGAAGACGGCTTCGCCGCCTTCCATGACCAGGCAAGGCACCTTGCCCAGCGGGTTGCTTTGGAGGATGGCGTCGCTGTTCCACACATCCTCCAGGACGAATTGGAAATCGAGCTTCTTTTCGGCCATCACGATGCGCACCTTGCGCACGTAGGGGCTGGTCAGGGAACCAATCAGTTTCATGCAGGAGAGTTTAAGGCTCAGGCTGATGGAGGCCTGACAAAAAAGCCCGGCACTGCGAGGCAATGCCGGGCTGATGGTGAGGAAAAGCGATCGCCACCAGTCGGAAGAAGGGGCTCCCATCCCTGGGAGCCCCTGCCCAAGGGGCGATGACGCCTGGACCCGGTCAGAACTGGTAGCGCAGCGTGAGCTGTGCGGCCCACTGCGATTCGCCGGCGGTCTGACGCGTGATGAGCGTCTCGGTGCTGCCCAGGCTGTAGATGTACTTGCCCGAGGAGTCCAGACCGGCGTAATTCACGAAGCTGCGGTTGGAGGGGAAGCCGATCTCGTCGATGCGGCCCCACTTCTTGTTCAGCAGGTTGCCGAAGTTCAGGATGTCGATCGCAAAAATGCCCTTGTGCT
>JAIYCN010000182.1 GCA_027487995.1 Rubrivivax sp.
AACCGAGCCATTTGACGGTTTCGTGACTGACGGGGCGCTATCCATGTCGAACCCTTCAAATATGGGATGACGCGCCACGCCGCAAGGCATTCAGAAGCCCACGCCCAAGGATCACCACCAGCACAGCCGTGCCGGAGGCAACCGCCAAGGGCAGGACTCCGGTGGCCGCCAGCCCCAGCAGGTCCCGCAACGGCCCCCAGGTCAGCGCCACGCTGAGAACCACCGCTGCCACACCTGCGATGACGGGCAGCATCCAGGCCGAGCCTCGCATCCAATCACGCATGGAAACCCCACGGAGCAAGGCCGTCATCGCCAAGGTGATGTTCCCTGCGGTCAGGGCCACCATCACCAAGGTGCGCACCTCGTCCTGCGCAAACTCTTCGCTGTGCGCCCAGGCGGCCATCACCAGCAGGGTTGCCAGCAAGAACCCGCCGAGGGCGAGTGCCGACCACAGGTCGGCGCGGGACATGAGCAGAGGCTCCCCCAAACCACGCGGCGGACGTGTCATCAGATCGCGCGCAGCCGGTGCGTTCTCGAAGGCCAATGAACACACCGGGTCAATCACCATCTCGGTGAGCACCACATGGGCTGGCAGCATCAATGGTGGCCAACCCAGCAGCAAGGGCAGCAAGGCCAAACCCGCCAGCGGCACGTGCACCGCGGTGATGTAGCTCGACACGCGCCGCAGGTTGTCCATCAGGCGCCGCCCCAGGGCGATGCCCTGCACGATGTGTTCAAAGTGCTCGTCCAGCAACACCATCACGGCCGCCTCACGCGCCACGTCGGTGCCTCGGCCACCCATCGCCACCCCCACGTGCGCGGCGCGCAGGGCAGGTGCGTCGTTGACGCCATCACCCGTCATGGCCACCACCTCGCCCTGGGCCTGCAGTGCCTGCACCAGGCTCAGCTTGTGTTCGGGCTGCACCCGAGCAAACACCCGCACGCTCCGTACGGCCGTCGCCTGGTCCGCTGCACTCAGGCCCACGAACGCCGCACCGGTCATCACGCCGGCCGAGCTGGCGAGACCCGCCTGCTTTGCGATGGCCTGCGCAGTCACCGGGTGATCACCGGTCACCATCACCACCTTCACGCCCGCCCGCTGAACCTCGGCCACGGCCGCAGCCACGCCCGGCCGCAAGGGGTCCTCAAAAGCCAACAGACCCAACCACTGCCAGCCAGCCGAAGGAGGCACGAGCCCGTCGACCGCCTCCAGGCCCTGCGCTTCGGTCTTGGCCATCTCGGCCATCTCAGCCACCGCCAAGACCTTCCATCCCCGCTGGGCCATGTCGGCCGCGGCCTGCAGCCGCCTGGCCAGCAACTCACCTTCATGCACGCACAGCGCGGCCACGGCCTCTGGCGCGCCCTTGCACACCCAGCGCACCCTTGCGTCGGGCATACGCAGGGCCACGCGCATCACCGGGTCCTGCGGGGTCGGCGCGCACTCGCAAAGTCGCGCAGGACCGTTGGTGGGGCTGGGGGTGGGGCCGGTGGTAGGGCCGTTGTTTGGCGGAAGAAGCGCCATGCATTCACGCAGGGCCACATCCACCGGGTCCACCCCCACGGCCCGGCAGGCCCAGGATCCGGCCTGCAACACCCGATGCAATGGGTCCATGAGCCACTGCTCTGGTGGTTCAAGGCCCGAACGAAAGTCATCGTTCTCCACGGCGACCAAGCGCAAGCGGTTCTCGGTCAGGGTGCCGGTCTTGTCCACACACAGCACCGTCAAGGCCCCCAAGGCTTCCACTGCGGCTGGCCGGCGCGCCAGCACTTGCAGACGGCTGAGTCGCCAGGCACCCAGGGACATGAAGATGGCCAGGGCCATCGGGAACTCCTCAGGCAGCATGCCCATGCCCAAGGCCAGCGACGACAGCGCCCCTTGCCACCAGTCGCCTCTCCACAAGCCGTGCACCAGCATCACGGCAGCACTCACCACCAGCGCCAGCACGCCAAAACCCCGCACCAAGGCGTGGATGTGGCGCTGGGCTGGCGTGTCCACCAGTTCAATGCTCGACAAGGCCGCACCGATGGCGCCCATGCGCGTTCGAGTACCTGTCTCCAGCACTTCGGCCACACCCTGCCCTGCCACCACCAGCGTTCCGGCCCACAAGCGGTCACCGTCCTGAAGTTCAGGCGTGACGGCCACTTCGTCATCACGAACTCGCTTGCCGACCGGCCACGCCTCACCCGTGAGCAGACTTTCATCCACCATCAGGCCCGCGCCTTCGCGCAGCCGCGCATCAGCCGCCACCCGGCTGCCCTCATCCAAGAGGATCCAGTCACCCGGCACCAGTTCGGTGGCCGACCGCCGCTGCCAGCGGCCGTCGCGGCGCACCTGCACCCAGGGCGTCGACAGATCCCTCAGCGCATCCAGCGCCCGCTCGCGACGCCGGCCCTGCAACACCACCAGGCCCACGGTCATGCATGCGAAGCCTGCGAGCAGCGCACCTTCGGCCCGGTCACCCATGAGGAGGTACAGAAACGCCCCCAGCAGCAGCAAGGCAAACATCGGCTCGCGCAGCACGTCGACCACGGTGCGCAACGCACTCTTTCTTTGCGGGTCGGGGAGCCGATTGGCCCCACATGTGGCCAAGCGTTCACGGGCCTGCGCTTCGCTCAGGCCCCCTGCAACCGACGGTTCAACCATGCCGCATCCTGCCGACGATGTGAGCCCCTGCGCTTGCCCGTGCTCACCGCGGGTGCCTGTCCAGCGCGCCACCTAGAGTGAATCGCCTAGTCCCAATCCCTGGCAAACAGCGCCTTTAGGGTGCGAGCTCTAGTGGCAAACCCTAGACTGCCTGCTGTCATTCAACGCCCAAGGAGCATCCCATGGCACGCAGCACCCGCACGAATACCGGCAAGGCCGCCCGCAAGACCACCCGCACCGCTTCCACCAACAGGGCACGCGCGGCTCGCCCGGCCGCCACCGGCTGGCGCGCGCAGGTCGACCACATCGTGACCGCGGGCAAGCAGGCCGCCGAGTTCGTGCAAACCCACGGCAGCACCGTCGTTCAAAAGGCCCAGCGCCGCAGCAGCGCGCTGAGTGCGCAGGCCCGCAACGCCGCCGAAGCACGCCTGGAAGCCGTCGCTGAGAAGGTTGTGGGCACCTGGGACCAGGTGGAACAAGTGGCCAGCGAACGCGTGGGCCGCACGCTCAACCGCCTGGGCGTGCCCTCGCAGAAGGACATCGACAAGCTCACGCGCTCGGTGGCCAAGCTCAGCGCACAGATTGAAAAGCTCAGCGCCGCGGCTCCGCGCACTACCCGCAGCACCAGCCGCAGCACTGCGCGCCGGACGGCCGCCGCTACTGCTGCAGCCAGCTGATCATCAGGGCGCGCTCTTCCTGCACGATGCGCTGCAGGAATTCCTCAGCGCCCTTCATGTGCACAAAAGCCGTGAAGCCGCGCTGCAGGAAGCCATGAAGTTCGGACAAGCCGGCGAGTTCCGCCGGCTTTTTCATGAGCTTCAGCGACGCCGCCAGCATGGGCAAGCGCGTCAAGTGGTCCAGGCTTTGCCCAATCTGCATCACCAGGTCCAGTTGCTCCTGCCGCTGCGCCCGCTGGCCCAGGCTTCGATAGGCCTGCGCGTACTGCTCCGCACTCAG
This sequence comes from Rubrivivax sp., assembly GCA_027487995.1. Lineage (GTDB taxonomy): Bacteria > Pseudomonadota > Gammaproteobacteria > Burkholderiales > Burkholderiaceae_C > RFTU01. Next base: position 3,602 of record JAIYCN010000182.1, read on the forward strand.
ATCGGCTTCGTGGCGCAGCGCACCTTGCACTTGCAAGGCCTGCGCCATCTGCGCATCCAGGCGCTCGCTCAGGGCGTCCATGCGCAAGGCCTGCGCCATGGTCCACTGCGCCGCCTGGGGCAGCACCTTCAGCAACTTGGGCAACACGCGGGCCAGGTCCTGGTCGCGCGCGCGGTGGTCCTTGGGGCCGTACAAGTCATCCAGGAAGAAGCGGGCCGCCGGTGCATAACGCGGGTCTTGCAGCAGCGCCGCGTGCGTTTGCGCCAGGCGCTGCCCTTGCCAGGCTTTCAGCCAGGCGCGTGGCCGGCGCTCTTCTTCAGAAAGACCAGCGCCGCGCACCGCATCCAACTCGGCAAGAAGCGTCAGGATGCGCGCCTCAATTTCCTGTCGGGTGGGCATGGCCGTCTTGCTCATGCCCGCACTGTAGCGGGGCACGGTGCGCCCAATCTTGCGTAGACTGCTCTTCATGCCGACAAGACGACGATGGCTGCAAGTGGGACTGCTCGGTGGCGCCGCGCTCAGCGCTGCGGGCGTGGTGGGCGTCTGGTTGGGCAGTCGCTCCACCGGCTCTGCCCCAACCACAGACGGTTCAGGCGCGCTTGTGAGCCCTGCACCCACACCGTGGACACCGGACGCCACCACCTTGATCACCGCGTTGGCCCCCGTGATGCTGGGTGCAGCCTGTGGCAACGCGGCTGCCTGCAGCAAAGTGGTGGATGGTGTTCGTCAGGCAGTGTCCGCGCTGTCACCGGCCGCCCAGCGCGACATCGGTGAACTCTTCATGCTACTGAACATCGGCCCCGCCCGCGGTGCGCTCACCGGCATCTGGGGCCCGTGGAGCGAAGCGTCTGCGGCCGACATCACGGGCTTTCTGGAGCGTTGGCGCCACAGCCGCCTGGCCCTGCTGCAAGCCGGCTACCACGCCCTGCACGACCTGATCCTGGCGGCCTGGTACGCCGAACCCGAGTCCTGGGCCGACATCGGCTACCCGGGCCCTCCCGCCCTATGAACACCACCCGCCTGCCCGACCCCATCGCCCAAGGCCTGGCCCGCGGCTGGGCCGTCACGGACGGTCGCCGCCTGGAGCGCGACCTCACCCTGGAGGCAGACGTGGTGATCGTGGGCACGGGCGCCGGAGGCGGCACGGCTGCCGATTTGTGCAGCCGCGCAGGGCTGAGGGTGATCATGGTGGAGGAAGGCCCTCTGCGCTCGTCGTCGGATTTCCGGATGCGCGAGTCCGAGGCCTACCCGGACCTCTATCAGGAATCCGCCGCGCGCAAGACGGCCGACAAGGCCATCAACATCCTGCAAGGCCGTGCCGTGGGTGGCAGCACCACGGTGAATTGGACCAGCAGTTTTCGCACACCCGCCGACACGCTGGCCCACTGGCAGCAGCACCATGGCTTGACCGACTTCACGCCCGAGGCATTGGCACCCTGGTTCGATGAAGTGGAGCGGGACCTCAACATCCAACCTTGGGCCGTCCCGCCCAATGCCAACAACGAAGCCCTGCGCAGCGGCGGTCGCGCACTGGGCATCCCGGTGGAGGTGATCAGCCGCAATGTGAAGGGGTGCTGGAACCTGGGCTACTGCGGAGTGGGTTGCCCCACCAACGCCAAGCAGTCCATGCTGGTGACCACCATTCCCGCCGCCCTGGACCGTGGGGCCCAACTACTGCACAGCGTGCGCGCCCAAAGGCTTCTGCGCCAAGGCGACCGCATCACGGCCCTGGAGGCACACGCCCTGGATGCCACGGGTCTGCACGCGCGCGACCTGCGCATCACGCTCAAGGCGCGTCACTTCATCGTGGCCGGTGGCGCCATCAACTCCCCGGCCTTGCTGCTGCGCTCGGACATCAAGAGCGAAAGCAGCCTGATTGGGCACCGCACCTTCCTTCACCCCACCGTGGTGGGATCGGCCCTGATGCCCGACGCGGTTCGCGGTGACGCGGGTGCTCCACAAAGCCTGTACTCCGACCACTTCCTGCGCACGCAGCCCATCGACGGCCCCATGGGTTTCAAGCTGGAGTCCGCGCCGCTGCACCCGGTGCTGTTTGCGTCCACGCTCAACGGCTACGGTGCCCAGCACCGGCAGCTCATGACGCAGTTCGCCCACGCGCAGGTCTTGCTGGCGCTGATGCGCGACGGCTTCCATGAGCAAAGCACCGGGGGCCGCGTGCGCCTGCGTTCGGACAGCACGCCTGAACTGGATTACCCGTTGAATGCCCACCTGTGGGACGGTGTACGCCGGGCCTATCGGGTCATGGCTGAAATTCAATTTGCTGCGGGCGCGCGCGAGGTGACGGTGGTGCATGAACAGGCCCCCATGTGGTCCACCTGGAAAGCCGCGCAAGCCGGCATTGACGCCCTCGACCTTCGCCCGCTGCTCACGCGGGTGGTGAGCGCGCATGTGATGGGCGGCTGCGCCATGGGTGCCGACCCCAAACGATCGGTAACCGATTCGCGCGGCCGCGTGCACGGCCTGCAGAACCTGCAGGTGGCCGACGGCAGTCTCTTCCCCACCAGCCTGGGCGCCAACCCGCAGGAGACCATCTACGCCACGGTGCGCCGCCAAATCACCCAGTGGTTGCGTGAAACCTGACCGCACGCACACCTGCCCCCCCTGACTCTAGGGTGCGCGCTCTAGCCACCCTGCTTAGACTGCGGGATTGACCCACTTTGCTCAACCGGGAGCCCCCATGGCCCAGAAATCCGGCAAGCGCCAGTCGCCTCCAGAACAGAACCCCCTGCCGCAGAACCTTCGCGAGTCCGCGCAGCAGATTTGGATGGCGGGCCTGAGTGCTTTTGCCAAGGCACAGTCCGGCGGCAACAAGGTGTTTGAAGCGCTGATGAAGGAAGGCGAGGCCCTGCAGTCCCGCACCCGTCAGGCTGCGCGCAGCCAGGTGGACGACATCGCGGGCAAGGCCAGCGGCACCTGGGACAAGTTGGAACAGGTGTTCGAGAACCGTGT
>JAIYCN010000199.1 GCA_027487995.1 Rubrivivax sp.
CCGGCCTGCTCGGGACCTCGGGCGCGGCGGACGGCGCGGGCACGGTGGCCCGGTTCAACCTGCCGCAGGGCCTCGCCCTCGACGCCGGCGCGAACAAGCTCTACGTGGCCGACACCTTCAACCACACCATCCGGGTCATCGATCTGGCGCCGGCGACTCCGGTGGTTTCGACGTTGGCGGGCGGAGCGGGCACCACGGGCAGCACCAACGCCACCGGCACGGCGGCGCGGTTCAACTACCCTTACGGTCTCGCGCTGTCCGGTGGGAACCTCTACGTCGCCGACTCGAGCAACCAGTCGATCCGCAAGATCGTGGTCGCCACGGGCGTCGTCACCACCCTTGCCGGCCCGGATGGTTCCGGGAGCAACGTGCCGGGCACGCAGGGCTTCGTCGATTCCGCGACCCCCGCCTCCGCCCGGTTCTTCAACCCGATCGGCCTGGCTGCGGACAACGCGAACCTCTACGTGGCCGACAAGAGCAACAACCGCATCCGCAAGGTGGTGCTCGCGACCGGTGAGGTCTCGACGCTGGCCGGCGCCGCCACGGCGGGCGCGGCGGACGGCACCGGGGTGGCGGCGACCTTCAATGGGCCCGAGGGCCTGGCGATCGACAGCAACGGCAGCTCCCCCGGCACGACGCTGCTGGTCGCGGACACCCTCAACCACACGCTCCGCCGCGTGGTGATCGCGACGGGCGCGGTCACGACCCTCGCGGGCACCGCGGGCTCCGGCAGCTTCGCCGACGGCCTCGGCACCGCCGCGCGCTTCACCCGCCCCACCGGCATCGCCCTCGACAGCGCCTCGAACCTCTACGTGGCCGACAACGCCAACCAGCTGATCCGCCGCGGCACCGTGGCCACCGCTCCGGCGATCACGAGCGCGAACAACGCGACCTTCGCCCTCGGCGGCCTGGGCTCCTTCACCTTCACCGCCACCGGTTCCCCGACGCCCACGTACTCGGTATCCGCCGGTACCCTGCCGCCGGGCCTTTCGCTCTCCTCGGCCGGCGTCCTCTCCGGCGTCCCGTCCACCGCGGTCGGCTCGCCCTTCTCGTTCACCGTGCAGGCGAGCAACGGGGTCACCCCCGTCGCGACGCAGGTCTTCACGCTGACCGTGAACCAGCCGCCGGTCTTCACCAGCGCGGCCACCACCACGCTTGTCGTCGGCAATGCGGCGACCTTCCAGGTGACGGCGACCGGTTCGCCCGCTCCCACCTTCAGCATCACCGCTGGCTCCCTTCCGGCCACGGTCGCCTCGATGAACCTCGCCGGCCTGATCACGGCCGCGCCGCCGTCGACCACCGCCGGCTCGCCCTTCACGTTCACCATCACGGCGACGAACACCGCGGGCAGCACGACGCAGACCTTCACCCTCAACGTCAGCTCCGGCCCCACGATCTCCACCCAGCCCGCCGCCACCACGGTCGCGGCCGGGATTGGCGCCCAGTTCTCGGTGGTCGCCGCGGCGAACGGCGGCGGGACCCTCACCTACCAGTGGCAGCGCCAGGCTTCCGGCTCGGGTCCATTCGTGCCGCTGGTCGAGGGCGGCAAGTACACCGGCACCACCACCGCCACCCTGACCGTCTCGCCGACGGCCTTGGCTGACTCCGGCGACAAGTTCCAGGTCGTGGTCGGCAGCAGCGTCGGCTCCCCCGCGACTTCCGCGGAGGCCCTCCTGACCGTCACCACGGCCCCCGTCATCACCAGCCTGCCCACGGCGGCCTTCGTCGAGAACCAGGTCGGCTCCTTCACGCTGCAGGCCACGGGTTCGCCCGCGACGATGACCTACGCGATCACCACCGGCACGCTCCCCTCCGGCCTTGTGCTCAACGCCGGCAGCGGCGTGATCTCCGGCACGCCCGCCGTCGGCTCCAGCGCCTCCTCGCCGTACGTGCTGGTCGTCACCGCCAGCAACGGCGTGAGCCCTGACGCGGTCCAGCCCTTCACGCTCACGGTCTCGCCGGTCGCCCTCGCCCCGGTGATCACCACCCAGCCGGCCAACGTCGCGCTCACGCCCGGCCAGATCGCCACCTTCACCGTGGCCGCCACCGGCAACCCGACGCCCACCATCCAGTGGCAGCGCCTCCCCGCCGGGGCCTCCGCGTACTACGACCTCGCCAACGACACCACCTACAGCGGCGTCACCACCGGCACGCTCACCGTCCTCAACCCGACCTCCGCGATGACCGGCGACGCCTTCCGGGCGGTAGTGACCAACACCTCCGGTTCGGCGCAGAGCCTCTCGGCCTCCCTGTCCATCGTGGTCGGCACCGCCGTCTCGACCTACGTCGGCAAGACCGGCACGGCCGGCACGCTCGACGGCACCGGCGACGCGGCCCGCTTCAACGGCCCCGCTGGCACGGTCATTGACGCCTTGGGCAACCTCTACGTCGCCGACACCAGCAACCACGTGATCCGCAAGGTCGCCCCCGGCGGCGTCGTCACCACCCTCGCCGGCCAGCCCGGTGTGAGCGGCAGTGCCGACGGCGTGGGCTCGGCGGCGCGTTTCAATTCCCCGTCCGGCGTTGCGGTCTCCACCGTGGGCACGGTCTACGTGGCGGACACCTATAACCACACTGTCCGCGCGATCGCGCCGGACGGCACGGTCACGACGGTTGCCGGTCTCGCTGGCAACACCGGCAGCACCGATGGTACCGGCAGCGCCGCGCGCTTCCTCTATCCGTACGGCGTGGCGGTGGACACCACCGGTACGATCTACGTGGCGGACACCTTCAACCACACCATCCGCCGCATCCAGTCGGGCGCGATCGTGACCACCTTCGCGGGCACGGCCGGGCAGCGCGGCACGACGGATGCCTTGGGCGTCAACGCCCGGTTCGCCTTCCCGTTCGCGGTGGTGGCTGACGCGGCCGGGTCGCTGTTCGTGGCGGACTCGTTCAACCACGCCATCCGCAAGATCGACTTCTCCTCGAACGTCTCGACCCTCGCCGGCACCGCCGGAACCTCGGGTGTCGCGGACGGCACGGGCGCCGTGGCCCGCTTCAACCCGCCCTCCGCGCTCGCGGTGGACTCGGGCGGCAATGTCTACGTCGCCGACACCAACAGCCACACCCTGCGCCGCATCACCTCCACCGGCACCGTCTCCACCTTGGCCGGCACGGCCGGCACCGCCGGTTCGGCGGACGGCCTGGGCAGCGGGGCCCGCTTCAACCAGCCGTTCGGCGTGGCCGTGGATGCGCAGGGGACGATCTACATCACCGATACCCGCAACCACGTCATCAAGCGCACCGGCAACGTCGGCGCGCCCACCATCGTGACCCAGCCGGTCGCGGCGGTGACGCCGGTCGGTGGCTCCGCGACCTTCACCGTGGCCGCGACCGGCACGCCGGTGCCCTCGGTGTTCACCTGGTATCGCCTGCCGGTCGGCAGCACCGGCTTCGTGCCGCTGCTCACCGATGACGCGACCTACTCGGGCGTCCGCACCGCGACGCTGCGCATCACCAACGCCGCCGCCACGATGACGGGCGACCAGTTCCAGGTGGTCGTCAGCAACCTGATCAGCCCGAACGCCACCTCCAACCCGGTCACCCTCACGGTCGGCACCGCGCCCACCATCACGAGCGCCGCGGCGGCCACCTTCCGCGCCGGGACGGCGGGGTCGTTCACCTTCACCGCCACCGGCGACCCGGTGCCGCCCTTCGCCATCGCCAGCCTGCCGGCGTGGGCCTCGCTCAACGCCACGACCGGCGTCCTCTCCGGCACTCCCCCGGACACGACCGGTTCGCCGCTGACCCTGACCGTCACGGCCATCAACCCGGCGGTCGCGACCCAGACCTTCACCCTCACGATCCAGCCGGCGGTCACGGCCCCGGCGATCGCCACCCAGCCGCAGGCGGCGGTGGTGGACCTCGGTGGCACGCTCGCCCTGAGCGTGGCCGCCACCGGCACCGAGCCGCTGGCCTACCAGTGGAGCCGCAACGGCGCGACCCTCAACGGCGCGGTCGGCGCGACCC
>JAIYCN010000408.1 GCA_027487995.1 Rubrivivax sp.
ACGCACCATTGCCGTCGTTCACCAGCGGCTGGTGCGTGCCGGGGCGAAATCCCTCTTCCGCCAACAGCATGAGCTGGTACTCGGGAGCGAATCGACCAAGTCCCTTACCAAGCACGGGTTCAAGGTCACCATTGAGCACGCTCAGCCCGGCTTTCCAGTGTTTCTGTCTTTCCTCCATCGCCTTTCCAGCAGCCGAAAATCGGTCGCTTGCGTACTCGCCGCCCAACAGGGAGGTCAGAACTACACCCACCACCGATACTCCGACAGCGGCGTTTGCATGCCAGCGCCACGCCATCTCGCCCTGATGCCACCATGGTTGACGAGCCATCACCGCCCAACACATCATGGCAAACAGGGCGGTCGCTGCCATAGTTGCTGGCGCAAGCCCCGCTCCCTCGCTCCAATGGGCCGCCACATGCACCATTTGTGCGACCAAAACACCCCATAGCGCAGAGCAGGCTACCGTTCTCCAAGGGCTGGGACTCCAGATAGCCGCTAACCATGCACCGCCGAGCGCAAGCGCAGTCGCCGCATAGACGAGGTACGGCCCCTTCGGCAACCAACTGCCCAGCGACCAACCAAGGGCACTCAGGACAGCTGCAGCGGCGGCAGACGCAAACCATTCCTTGAGCCCCTGCCCGCGACAGACCTGGGCTACGAAGGGAAGCGCCAATAGAGCTCCAACGAAGCCCAGTAGACCGCGATAGCCGGAGGTAGGAAAGACCATGAGACAGCCTGTACCACCAACAAGCCACATCAGCCCCAAGCCGAGCAGGCAAGGCGGTTCAGTGATGGCAGCGCTCACTGAAGTTGCAGCTGGCGGTGTGGTCCGCCCCCGCCGTGCCCAAGCCAGACCGACGAGCGTGACTACCGTTCCCACCGCCAAGGCCCCGTAGGCAGCGCGCGAAAAGGTGACGACTGCACCATATGAACCAAGCCCGAAGGCAACACCAGACAGCGCCCACAAGACACGACTGCGCGTGGTAGCCAACATCACGAGCGCAAATGGCATGCTCAAGGCCAACCAGGCATCAAGTGCCGCGCCGCCCACATGCATTTCCCAGAACGGGCCGGTCACCCGATAGTCCGCGCTGAACTCACCCAAGCCCGTGTAGGCCAAGCGTTCCCAAAGCACAGAAAGACCGCACAGCAGTAGGCCCGAGATCCAACCCAAGTGCAAACGCTGAATGGCCGCGTTTGGGTCAGCACGCCATTGCCACCACCAAGGAAAAGCCAGCAACGCTAACCACAATATCGGTCTAACCATACGCAGCACCGCCTCGGCGCCCAGGTGATTACCTGTTATTGACAACGTTGTAGGCCAGCCAACGGCACTTAGTCCGCGCCAAGCACCCACAGCCGTCAGGAACAGCAGCGCTGCAAGCATCAGGATTGCCAGCAAGGGTGCTTTGGGCTTCTGGTCGACGGTGCCTGCGGGACTCGATCCCCTGTACTTCAGATCATGGGCAACGAACGCACCAGCAGCACAGGCCAGCACCAAAAGGTCAAAGGCCTCGAGTGCATACCAACCGGAGTAAGAGGCGCCGCCAGCAATTGGCAGAAACGCCAGCAGGGCAACGGGCCAGAACCTTGAGAAACCGAGAATGAATCCTGTCGCCAACAAAGTGGCAGGTACAACACTGCCGAACCCGTCACCGACCCGCGCGATTGCCGCCCCCGCCAGCAGGCACAGCGTTGAGATGATCCAAATGATGGGCCTCACAGCCTCCAAACCCGATACCCCGACCCCTCCAGCGCCGCATGGTCAAACGCCGCCTTCACATCAATGAAGGCCCCGCCCTTGACCATCTTTCGGCCGATGTCCTCCACCGACAGTTCCGCGTATTCACGGTGAGCTACTGCGGCCACCACGGCATCGGCGCGCGGCAGGTCGTTCCAGCACAGCAGATTCACACCGTACTCGTGCATGGCCTCCTCAGGCGTGGCCTGCGGGTCGGTCACAAAAACCTCTACGCCATAGCTCTTCAGCTCGTTGATGATGTCGATCACCTTGCTGTTGCGCAGATCCCCGCAGTTCTCCTTGAAGGTCAGCCCAAGCACGTTCACCTTCGCACCCTTGATGTAGCTGCCGCTGGCGATCATGTGCTTGATGGTCTGCTCCGCAATAAACTTCCCCATGCCGTCGTTGATGCGCCGGCCCGCCAGAATCACCTGCGGGTGGTAGCCGATCATGTCGGCCTTGTGCGTCAGGTAGTACGGGTCCACACCAATGCAGTGTCCACCCACCAGGCCGGGCTTGAACTTCAGGAAGTTCCACTTGGTACCCGCAGCCTCCAGCACTTCGGTGGTATCGATGCCCAGCTTGTCGAAGATGATGGCCAGCTCGTTCATCAACGCAATGTTCAGGTCGCGCTGGGTGTTCTCGATCACCTTGGCCGCCTCGGCCGCCTTGATGGAGCTGGCCCGGTGCACACCCGGCTCCACGATCAGTTCGTACAGCTTGGCCACCTTGTCCAGGGTCTCTGGCGTGTCGCCGCTGACGATCTTCAGGATCTTGGTCAGCGTGTGTTCTTTGTCACCGGGGTTGATGCGCTCGGGGCTGTAGCCCACGAAGAAATCCTGCTTCCATTTGCAGCCGCTTTCGCGCTCCAGAACCGGAATACACACCTCCTCGGTGGCACCCGGATACACCGTGCTCTCGTACACCACGATGGCGCCCTTCTTCAAGTTGCGCCCCACACTTGTGGACGCCCCCACAAGCGGTCTGAAGTCAGGAATATGGGCGTCATCCACCGGCGTGGGCACCGCTACGATCACGATGTCGGCCTCGCGCAGCATTGCTGCATCGCTGGTGTACACGGCATGCGTGGCCTGCGCCATCTGGGCATCGGTCAATTCGCGGGAAGGATCCGTACCCTTCAGGCAAGCATCCACCTTGCCTTGCGCAATGTCGAAGCCGATCGTACGGATCTTCTTGCCGAATTCAACCACCAGCGGAAGCCCCACATAGCCGAGGCCAATCACAGCAATTGTGTTCATATTCAAACTCCAGATTTAGGTCGTTGGCGGATGCTGGCCTAAGCCTGATAATCCGGCGCGTGTGCACGTAGCCACTGCTCAAGCATCATCAGTATCCACACCATTTCGCCGTAGAAACCAGGATGCTCCCTCAGATGCAGATGCATCAATTGGTGCGCGAATTCAGGTCGAACCAAGCCGCGGCGAACCACGCCCTGAACGGAATCTTCCGCTAAGCCGAACAACTCCGCGTGGCGCGTAGCCCACACGCCAAACGGCAATCCAAATCCTTGTTTCTTCTTCGTAATGATCTGTGGCGGCAGGATGCCGCGCAAGGCCTCCTTGAAGAACCAGCGCAGGTTCCAACCGCGCACCTTGTAGGCGTCGGGCAGGCGCATTGAAAACGCAGCCAGATCGGCGTCGAGCATGGGGAAAGCCACTCCCACGCCAGCCAATTCAGTGGCGCCACGTACCTTGGGCAAATCACTCTCCGCCAGGGTGTAACGCCAATCGTAGGCCAACATGCGGTCCAGATGACTGCGCTCGGGCAAGCCTTGCCACACCTGGCGCTGGTGCTGCGCTGGCGCTACTGTGTCCACTTGACGCAGGAAACTCTGCGTCAACACCTCCTGCACACCCAGCCGTTCCAGGAGGTTGTAGGTGTGCATGCGGGCGGGCATGGGAATCAATGCCTGGCGGATGTAACTGGCCCCCTTCTTCAGCACGGGTAGGCGACCCAGCGGTGTGCGCAGCAGCAAGGGCTCCAACAGGGCCTTTCGCAGTATCGAGGGCACTTGTTCGTACGCCGCAAAAACCTTCTGCTTGGCGTAGCGCGTGTTGCCACCGAACAGCTCGTCGCCACCATCGCCCGCCAATAGGCGCGTGACACCAGCCTCGCGTGCCTTGAGCGCGCAGTAGTAGGCCGGAACTGCAGAAGAATTTCCGAATGGCTGATCGAAGCTGGCCGCCACCTTGGGGATAGCCGCTACCAGGTCTGCTGGCGTCACGTAGTACTCGTGGTGCTCGGTTCCGAAGGCCTTGGCGGCGATGCGCGCGTAGGCCATCTCGTCATAGCCTTCGGCCTCGAAACCGATCGAAAAGGTGGCCGCAGCCTGGCCTGAGACACGGCCGATGAATCCGGCGATGGTGGAGCTGTCGGTTCCACCACTCAGGAAGCATGCGGGCTTGGTGCCATCCAGCGCACGCCCGACAGCCTGCTCGAGCAGGCCGATGAATTCACGGCGTAGGCTGTCGAAGGACGGCTGGCCCATCGGCTCAGGGTTGCTTTGCTGGACCGCCCGCACGTGAGTTTGCGCACCCGCAGGCACCAGAGCGTGACCCGCGGGTACTCGGTACACGCCTCGGAAAACCGTACGGGGTGCCGGAATGCAGTGGAAATGCAGGTACTCGAAAAGCGCCTGTGCGTCCAATTGCGGCGAAAGACCATCACCTCGTGTCAACTCATCTGCACGTATCGCGGTGGCCGGCATAGGCCCCTGAGGGGCGTCCATCACTCGCCAGCAAAGGGTACGAATGCCGAATCGGTCCACGTCCAGCCGGTCGTGCAGAGGGGAAAACTCGGGCTTCATGATTCAAAGATTCAAGCTGAAGGCAGCATAGCCTCGCAGCATGCTCAGCCAGAGGGCAGCACAGCGCAGGGATGACGTGGCGCGCAACTCCTTCACATTGCCTCCGCTGTAGCCGATTGGACAAAACTCATTAGGCGCTTCAGGGCGTCGTCCAATTCGGTATCCGGCTTGCCCGCTTCAAGCGCAGGCCCAGCTTCGGTGAACACTACCCATGAGACCGCCTGGTCGCCGCCCCCAACCAAGCGCTGCCAAGCCATCGCCACACGTGCCCAGGCATCAGGGACAAGCCATCGGCCGCCGATCAGTACCATCTGCACGGCCACCAGCCGCGATGGAGTCCGCCTGTCACTGGTCGCATTGCCCGCAGCGCCGCTGCGGGCTTGCATCACTTGAGGCTGCAAGTTCAAGTTTCGCCCTGCGACCTGCACCAGCAGCCTAGGAACAGTTCCGCCCTGTTGGTGCCAAATTGGATGACCGCTGCTCAGAAGGCGGTTTTCGGAACTCAATAGCTTGCGCTCCTGGTCCTGGTTCCAGTAATCGGCAAGATGCAGTCCTACCGAAGCGCTGCGGCTTTCGTGTGCCAATACCGCACCGTCCGGCTCGTATCTCCACATCGACTCCTGGCTTGCACCGATGAACACCGGGCGCCAGATGGAATCCTTGAGGTTCACCACCTGGGGTGGCTTCCAACCGCTCACCGAGGGGGGCGCCTGGGCCGGCACGGCCGAGGGTGCAGCGATGCCCAAGGCCCACACGAGCATCACCGGCAACAGGGCCAGCACGGCACAGCCCCATGCGGAACGGGTGGCGTCCGCGTGCGTGGTCAGGGTTCGCGACGCAAGGCCTGGTGGCGGCGCGCTGCTCGTGCGTGAGGCAAGCGACAGGTGAGGGTCAGCCCAACGCGAGCCGATGGCGAACATCACGGCCATGATTGCACCGAAGAAGACCCAGCCGTACACCAAATGGTCAGCGCCGGCAGCCAGCTGGTTGTTGCTGAGGTGCCCCAGCATCACGATCATGTAGGCACGAATCCAATTGGCCACCACGGGTACCAGCAGGGCAACCGCTACGAATGTCCAACGCTTGCGCGGACTCGAGTAGGTCAAGTACCCGAAGAGCGTACCCACGCTGGCAGATGCGATGAGGTACCGGATTCCACTGCAGGCCTCCACCACGCTCCACTGTCCACTGGGGATCACAAAGTTCAGCCCTTCCCGATAGACAGGCACACCGCTGCGCTGCAGGGCCCACACGGTGAAGGTGGCCGTGGCCTCCATCATTTGCGGCATCAGGAATTCACCAAAGGGCACCATGAAGAAGGCGAAGAGCAGCGGGAAGGCCCAGGCCCTCATCACCTTCATGCCCAGCATGGATGGCACCAGCGCTACGAGTAACCCCACCAGTGCGAAGTGGGCCGGTGCATTGGCCAATGCGGCCTCGCTGAACACCACGATCCCGGCCAAAAGTGGCAGCACAGGCCACCATCGGCGGTCTGCTCTGGGCTGCAGGTGCAGCCACCGCTGCCGGGAACGCCATATCAACCACGCCACGAGGGGCGGCACAGCAAATGCGTGATTGAAAGTTCCGGACCGCCACCAGATCTCGACCATCGAATTGGCGGTGGGCCATAAGGCCAACAGAACGATCAGCGCCAGTGCCGCTGTTTGCAATCCCGGACGTGCCCACTTCTGATGTGTCGGCGAGGTGCTCTGGAATACGGCGCTCATGCGGTTGCGGCCTCCGCCCGCAGACACGACTGGAGATCCAAATCCAGCGCCCCCAGATGCGATTCCCATGAGAACCGCCGCTCAACGCATTGACGCGCCTGGCGCCCCGATCCTTGGGCAAGATCCGGCTCCTTCAACCATCTCAACACCGTCTGCACATAGTCATCCACACTGTCAGCCGCCACCACGCCGTCCTGGGGGTGCAATTCCAGCGCCTGCACGCAACTGCGCGCAGCCACCACGGCCGCGCCCA